>JBCCUO010000090.1:0-8771 GCA_039196805.1 Planctomycetota bacterium
AGGGTGTTCTACGGTATATTGTGTGGTATAACCCAACACGATTCCTGGTAAACATTCATCCAGTGATGGACCAGCGCGTAGCTGCCCAGGATGTGAATGGCGATCATCATGCTCCCCAGCAGCCAAGCGAACCGGTAGATCGTCTCACGCATCCCTTTGGGATCGCCAGCGCCGCGGACACGGGCCAGGCTACCCAAAAACCAGCCGGCCAAAGCGAGCCAGACCGAAACGAAAACGAGTAAGTCACCGAGCATGGTTGGCATTGACTGCGGTCTCGATTTGCCGCCGCACCGCCGCTGGATATTTGGCCATGCTTTGGTCCCCGCTCTCGTTTTTCCGATGGTCGTGCACACTTCCCATTGCCGTGCCCAGCGGACCAGCATCACATGCGAGTAATGCAAGCCGCTGAAGCGGATTCTACGTCGAGCTGCAGGGTCGATGGTGCGTTACCGGGAGTGAGCGATAGCGAATCAGCCGCTTGGCGCCTGTCTGTCGGGTGTTGCCTCGGAACCCGGCTCGCCGGCGCGATGCGGCTTGTGATCTGACCGCTTGCGAAGCGTCTGCCATAAAGCATCGGCGATCGCGAGGGTGACGATCATTGCCAAGGCCAATGCCGGAGTGTCTCCGATGGATACGTAGAGGCTTTGTCGGCTGTCGAGTGCGGGCGTTGCGATCAAGCAGTCGTTGGCGCCGTATTTCAGTTGCTTGACGATCCGTCCGCTGCTGTCAATCCAGGCTGTCGGGCCTCCGTTGGCCGCTGAGAGGATGGGACGACGAGCGGCGACGGCGACCAGTTGGGCGCAGCGGAGATGGTGATCGACGACGCTGGTGCGATCAAACCAAGTGTCGTTGGTCACGGTGACGACAACATCAGGCACGTCGGCGGCCCCCTCGGTTCGATCGATCGCTCTCAACTGGTTGATCACCACGCGTTCCACTGCGGTCTCGATGCAGACGTTGGGCAGCACCTTCGATTGCCCGACTTGCATCACGACCGGACGAGTCCCGGGCGTCAGTCCCGTGCTAGGCAACATCTCACTCAGCCCAGGAATGCTGCTGACGATCGGGAAGTACTCGCCGAACAAAACCAAGTGCGTCTTAGCGTACCAATCCGTGACTGTGCCGGATGCGTCAGCATGAACGATCGAACTGTGCTGGTGCATCCGCTGCGCATGCCGAACGACGCCGCATCCCATCAGCAGATGCGGTGCCGCTTGGTCGTCTGGATGAGTCATCCGCGACTGAATACCGCGAACGGTTTGCTGGAAGTAGTTCTGATAGCCCTCTGCGAACGACCGGTACTCATCGACCGTCCAAACCGGTTCTCCCTCGACGGGAGGCGGTACCGACAGGTCCGGATCGATGACGTTCCAAACACCCTGAAATTGCTCCCCCGGGGTGAACATCGACTCGGGCCACACCACCGCATCCACTCGAACTTCGGGGGCAACGCGGTGCAGCCACTGAACCTTCTCGATTGCCTGCAACGAGTAGTTGCGAAAGATCTCGATCTCTCGCTCGGGTGATTGGCCGTACTCGGTTTGCTCATCGCGCTGCAGCAACAGGAATGACGTGCTGCCGACATCCGGCTCGACTTGCAAGGCGCGCATCCCATAGAGAATGGATCCGCCCAGACAGACGGCGGCACATAGCGCCGACGCAACGACCTGCTTCACGCGTTGACCGGACCGCCGATTGATCATTGAAAGCAATGCCGCGATCGCCGCGCTGACGGATACGATCACCCATGAGACACCGTACGACCCGAACAGATCCGCGATTTGAATCAGGACTGGGACGTCAACCAAGGTGTGTCCAAGCATTGCAGCGGAGATCCCCGTCAGCAAGTAGCCACGCAAACACTCGCAGCCCACCCAGGCGATCGGAGCGACAAGGAAGGGGGGGACTCCACGCTGAATTAGCCGGCGCCCTGCGATCACAAAGACCGACCAGTAGAGGCCCAAATAGCCCGCCAAGGCGAGCCAGCAGATGGCCATCAGCGGATGGGCATGCCGGATCCCTTGCAGGCTGATTGCCCAATAAGTGGTCCCGGCTAGCCAAACCATCCACCACCCCAAACGCGTGAACTCGGTTTGCTCCAGCATGCGAATCAGCGGAACGAGCGCGACGAAGGCCAATGGCCAGGCGGCAAACGGTGGCTGAGAGCTCCAGAGCAGCGTGGCGGCCAGCCAGGGCATGGCGAGATGCCAGCGGACGGGGTGGTGCCAGCGACTCTGCGTCTCGTCGTTGCTACTCGCTACTCTCTGCTGACGTTCCCGCAAGTCGATCTTCCCGTCGTTGCTGTTCAATGCGTTTGTTCCTCGATGGCGGTGAGCGTAGCGACCCCCAAGCAGCGCGGCAGCCCTGATTTTTTTGGGTCCTGCCGGCGGTCGGTCTGGCGATTTGGACATTGCCATCCGCTGCGGCATTCGTTCTGGTTCACCCTCCTTTTCAAGCAGGCTCGAGCGTCAGCGAAGACAATCGCCTCGAGCTGGGACTGAATCAACAGGCTGTGACGCAGATCGGCCAAGCCGCAAAAGGGACGCATCCCGAGGAAGGGCAACCGGTGACCGAGTGGCAAAGTGTGCAAAATAGGGAGAATGCGAAGACGACGCTCGGTGACACGTGACTCCTTATCGATCGACCTGTCGGTTTTTCAGCCCACTGCGGTGTGCGGTTCGGCTATCAACAGAGTTCTCCTCTTCTTCTCACGACCATTCAACGACAGAAATCGCAGGTTGGTCCCATGAAACGAACGTCTCCGCGGCGTGCCGCATTCACTCTGGTCGAATTGCTGGTCGTGCTTGCGATCATCGCCGTCCTGGTCGCGTTGCTGCTTCCCGCGGTCCAGGCAGCTCGTGAAGCTGCCCGGATCGTGAAGTGCAAAAACAACCTGAAGCAACTTGCGTTGGCGTGTCAGAACTACGAATCGGCTTTTCGCCAGCTTCCAGGGTACGCTGGCGAGAACGCCCCCTTTCTGGTGCGGTTTGGTCCGACGCGGACGCGGGATGCCAGCATGACGGGAGGCAACTGGATCGCTCAGGCGATGATGTTTTCCGAACAACAAGAGCTGGCATCGCGGTTGTCCAAGATCACGATCGATCAGGCATTGGTGCCGTCGCCATCGGTGACCCATTCGGTTTCTACAGCCGTTTCGCAGCACTACTGCCCCACGCGACGCAGCGCCGTGGCGTATCCCATGGCCGGTCCCTACCAACAACGTTATGGCGAGCGTGGAGCGCGGACCGACTATGCGATGAACGGTGGGCCAGCGCTCTTGGATGCGGAAAGCGACAAGCTGATCCACCATCAAGCGGACGGCATTTGGATTTTTGGTCAAGTCAACCGATTTCGCCGCGTCTTAGATGGCACCAGCCAGACCTACCTGATCGGTGAGAAAGCGATGGATTCTCTGCACTATCGTTCAGGAGAGTGCTTCGGCGATCGGTCACCGGTGGCGGGAGCAGCCGACCTGAGAGCCACGACGCATTCCTATGTGCGATATGCTGCCAGGCAGCCAGGTGTTGATGTCAAGCACAACTGCAAGTCGTGCCATGATTTTGGCAGCGCTCACTTCGCGGGTTGGAACGTTGCCATGGCGGATGGATCGGTGCGGATGATGGGCTACGGTTTGGACCTTCAACTGCACCGTCATTTGGCGTCGATCGCCGGACGAGAAGTGATCGAAGACGATATCTAGAGGCGAGTTTGACCGATCGAAAGGCAAGTACGACGGAGCGTGGTGGTTGACTTTTCGAATCGTGCCGCAAGAGTGATCCAATCTTGCGAAAGAGACAGCTGTGTGACTGGAGTGAAGAATCTGCAATGCCATCCTGTTCAGAGAAATTGAACCTTGACGCGGGCCAACGTGAACTGCTCCGCGAGGTTCAAGCGGGGTTGGCTCGCGACCCCAAGCAGATCCCCAGCAAGTACTTTTACGATCATGCTGGATCACAGCTGTTTGATGAGATCTGTCAGCTGGACGAGTACTATCCGACGCGCACGGAAGTCGCGATCATGCGTGACCATGCTGACGAGATGGGACGGCAGATCGATCGCGATGTGATGCTGGTCGAGTATGGCAGCGGCAGCAGCGTGAAGACGCGATTGCTGTTGGATCAGTTGATCGATCCGGCGGCTTATGTCCCCGTCGACATCTCAGAGCAGCACCTGCGTGAATCGGCCCAGCGGATCGCGGATGACTACCCGGATCTACAGGTCATTCCTTTATGCTCGGACTTCACCCAGCCCTTTGAACTGCCGAAATCGGCGAGACCGGCATCGCACGTGGCTGTCTATTTTCCCGGGTCAACGATCGGCAACTTGCGACCCGACGAGGCGCGGCGGCTGCTGGCTCAGATTGCTGACCGGTGTGGATCTGGCGGCGGGCTGCTGATTGGTATCGACCTGCGGAAGAGCACCGAAATCCTCGAGGCGGCTTACAACGATTCACGAGGGATCACCGCCCAGTTCAACCTTAATCTACTCCATCGGGTCAATGCGGAACTTGACGCGAATTTTGACCTGGACCTTTGGGAACACAATGCCTGGTACAACGATCGGGAGCACCGGATCGAGATGCATTTGGTCAGCCAAGCAGAACAGGAAGTCACCATCGCCGATCGCGACTATCGGTTTGCGGAGGGGGAAAGTATCTGCACCGAGTACTCACACAAATACACGATTGATGGCTTCGCAGAGTTGGCCGCCACGGTGGGCTTCGAGCTGCACCGATCCTGGACAGATGCTGGCGACCTTTTTGCCGTTTTGCATCTCGTGATCCCTGAGAACAACCAAGAACGTCAAGGCAACTGAAACATGGCAAAGGCAATCTGGAACGACGTAGTTTTGGCAGATAGCGACGACACGGTCGTGGTGGAGGGCAACCACTACTTCCCGGCCGACTCGATTGATCGGCAGTACTTCCAAGCGTCCGATCACCACACGACTTGCGGGTGCAAGGGGACGGCCAGCTATTACGATGTCGTCGTTGATGGGAAGCTCAACGCACAAGCGGCGTGGTACTACCCCGAACCCAAGAGTGAAGCGGCCAACATTCGCGGCCACGTGGCGTTCTGGAAGGGCGTGCAGGTCCAGGCGTGACCGAGAGTGCTGAGAAAATCGCCGACGCAGCTCGTGCGGCTCCCGATGACATCAGGCTTGGCCTGATTCAGGCGTACCGACGGACGCGATCTTTCTCCGACGCGATCTGCGAACGATTGGAGCCAGAAGACTGTGTCATCCAGTCAATGGACGATGTCAGTCCGACTCGTTGGCACTTGGCTCACACGACTTGGTTCTTTGAGACGTTCGTGTTGAAGCCGTTCTTACGTGGATACCGTCCCGCCAATCAAGCGTTCGAGTTCCTTTTCAACTCCTACTACAACAGTGTGGGGAGTCAGTTTCCTCGGTCGCAGCGTGGCCTACTTTCGCGTCCCACGGTTGCGGAGGTGCTGGAATATCGCGGACAGGTTGACGAGGCGATCGAGCGGCTGATCGCATCGTCCGAATCGTTCGCGACTGAGCCGACCCAACAAAGTGACTTGGCGTCGGTCATAGAGGTGGGACTGAATCACGAGCAGCAGCATCAGGAACTGATGTTGATGGACATCAAGCATGTCTTCTGGTGCAACCCGCTGTATCCCTCCCTGTATCGGGCCGAGGATGCGGTTCGCTTCTCGTCAAGAACGGCGCCTAGCGGCAGCGAATCAGTGTGGATGGACCACGCCGAAGGGATCTATCGATGCGGGCACGAATCCGCTGACGAGATGGGCTCCTTCGCGTTTGACAACGAATCACCACGTCACCGAGTCTTCCTGGAGGGTTTTCAGCTAGCGAGATCGCTCGTCACCAACGGCCAGTATCAGCAGTTCGTCGACTCGGGTGGCTACCGGGAGCCGAGGCACTGGCTGTCAGCGGGCTGGAGTTGGCTGCAGTCCCAGCAGGTGACGAACCCGATGTATTGGGTCGATGGTGATGACGGCCCAATGGAGTTCACGTTGGCCGGTCTGGTTTCACGATGTGATGATCTTCCGGTCTGCCACGTCAGCTACTTCGAAGCGGACGCTTACGCCCGCTGGGCCGGTGCGCGGTTGCCGACGGAATTCGAATGGGAAGTCGCCGCTGCGGGGGAAGTGGTCACCGATCAAGGCGCCGAGGACCTGCTTGAGCAGCGGCTGCCGATCCACCCAGGATGGATGGACCAGCCCGCTGGTGACGCGGACAGCCCAGCCGGGCTATTTGGCAACGCCTGGCAGTGGACGCAGAGTCATTATTCGGCCTACCCGGGATACCGACCGGCAGCTGGGGCGCTCGGTGAGTACAACGGGAAGTTCATGTGCAATCAGTTTGTGCTTCGCGGATCAAGCTGCGCGACCCCCCGCGGGCACGCTCGGGCCAGCTACCGCAATTTCTTTCCCGCTGACGCCCAGTGGATGTTTGGCGGGCTGAGGCTGGCGAGAGACTCCGGCGCATAAGAACGCCTGGTTCCAACGTTCAAGCCTGGGACGCAGTGCGCCGTTGTTCAATTATTTCCAGCTTTGACAGACGTTTCTTCATTCTCGGCCGGTCCGGGGTTAGCTGGCGCGGGACGGCGAAATGTGGCGAAAAAAGCTTGTTTGGTAAACGACTTACGGCACATTGGTTGGCTCGGAGCCGGCGACAAGCATAACTCGCGCCAAAATCTTCGGTTTGCCCTTTTCCGTGGATGCGGAACTTGCTACGGTTCCGGAGTGAATATCGGCCGATCGTTGCATCCCGCGTCCCAGCTCAACCAGCCCGCACCGCATCAGCACAGCCTCGAAGCGTTGTTATGCGGCATCTACCAGCTACCAGCTGCATTTTTGTGGCTGATGGTTCGCGCTCAACGTGTCGTCGCACCGAACGCCTCCCTACCCGCGATCGCGAATTTCTAGCGGCTTTCGAAGGAGCTTTCCCAAAAGATGGCAGTCACGACCCAGCGTCGCTTAGAGCCCACTGACGTCCGCAAGTTTGGGACCGGATTGGGGTCAGCATTTCCGCTGCCCGACCTGACCGCGTTGCAGACCGCTTCCTACGCCCAGTTTCTGCAAGAGGACTCCGACCCAAAAGGTCGCGACGACGACGGCCTGGAAAGCGTGCTGCGCGAGATCTTTCCGATCAGCAGCTACGACGGAAACACGACGCTGGAGTACCTGCACTACGAGCTGGGCAAACCCCGCTACACCAGCCAGGAATGCCGACAGTTGCGATTGACGTATGGTCGACCGCTGCGGATTTGGCTGCGACTAAATCGTGAGGAGCCGACCGAGGAAGAGGTCTACCTCGGGGACCTGCCGATCATGATGGGCGGCGGAGAGTTCATCATCAACGGCGCTGAGCGTGTGGTGGTCAGCCAGCTGCACCGCAGTCCCGGCGTCGACTTCGTCCTGGAGCAGGACACGACGACGGATCGGAAGTTGCCCAGCTGCCGCGTGATCCCCGAACGGGGCTCGTGGATCGAAGTCAACGTGACCAAGAAGGACGCGTTGACGGTTCGGATTGACCAAAGCGGCAAGTTTGCGGCGACCACGCTGCTGCGTGCCATGGATCCGTCGTTGTCGACCGATGCGGACCTTCTCAATGCCTTTTACGAAACACGCACGATCAAGTTGAAGGGTGCGCCCTCCGCGGCTGAGATCGAGGGCAAGATCGCGGTCGATGACGTGGTCTATCCGAGTGGGTCGGATCGCGCCGGCGAAATCATCGTGGAGGCCGGCTACAAGATCAGCAAGGATCTCTCGGAAACGATCTGTACCGCTGGCGTCAAAAGCATCGAGGCGATGGAGACGCCCAAGGTGCCGCTGATCTTCAACACCTTGATCGAAGACAACACCGCCAGCCACGAAGAAGCGTTGCTGCGGATTTACCAGCGGCTTCGACCTGGTAACCCACCGCAGCTAGAAAAGGCTCGGACGCTCTTCAACGAAAAGTTCTATGACGACAACCGCTACCGCTTGGGCAAGGTCGGTCGTTTTCGCCTGAATCGTAAGCTGGGCCAGGACATCAGCGAAGACATCATGACGTTGCGTCACGATGACATGATTGCCGCGATCAAGTATTTGATCGACCTGTTCGACACCGAGTCGGGCGCGGAGATCGACGACATCGATCACCTGGGCAATCGACGGCTGCGAACGATCGATGAGTTGGCTTGCGAAGAGCTTCGGAAGGGCTTTTTGAAGCTGCGTCGTACGGTGCAGGAAAGAATGAGCGTCAAGGATGCTCAGGACATGACGCCACGGTCGCTGATCAATCCCAAGAGTGTTTCAGCGGCAATCGATTTCTTCTTCGGTCGTGGCGAGCTTTCCCAGGTCGTTGACCAAACGAATCCGCTTAGCCAGTTGACTCACGAGCGCCGCCTGTCTGCGTTGGGGCCGGGTGGCCTGAACCGTAAACGTGCGGGCTTTGAAGTTCGTGATGTCCACATTTCCCACTACGGACGGATCTGTCCGATTGAGACACCGGAAGGCACGAACATCGGGCTGATTAGCTCGTTGGCCATTTTTGCCGGCGTCGACGATTACGGATTCCTGATCACGCCCTATCGCCAGATCGACGAGGGCAAGGTCACTGACGACGTCGTTTGGCTACGTGCGGACGAAGAGAGCGAGTCGTATGTGGCGCCGGCCGATAGTGAGGTCAAGAATGGTCAGCTCGTGCCCGGACCGAACTTGATTGCTCGATTCCGCAGCGACTTTGACATCGTTCGTCCCGACCAAGTCAACTACATGGACGTCGCACCTGCCCAGATG
>JBCCUO010000091.1:0-8749 GCA_039196805.1 Planctomycetota bacterium
CATGACGGCCAACAAGAACGCTTCAAACGAGCCCAACGCCTGCAACTGCGCGGCCACAATCGCGGTCAGTCCCGCTGCCGGACCAGACACACTCGTGTGCGAACCACTTAAGAATCCGACCAGCAGCCCGCCGATGATTCCGGCGATCAGTCCACTCATCAGCGGGACGTCGATCTCCGCTGAGCCAGAGGCCAACGCAATCCCGAGGCAAAGCGGCAAGGCTACCAAGGCCACGACCAAGCCCGCTTGCAGATCGCGAAGCAGCTTGGAGGTCGAGCTGAGGCTCGGTTCCGATTGCAGAGGAGTCGAACTAGCCATCGATGAGTGTTCCGTGGTCGTCTTTGATCCGAGTGCATCCGCCACGAAATTCTATTGAATTCACTGGCCCACAGGGGGCTGGCGGCAATTCCCTTCGCGGAACAGATCATAACCCGAAGCGGCAACGAGGGAACGACTCGACCTGATGCTCAAAATTAGCAAACTGGCGGTGCCCTGATGCCGACTGCGCGATTCGGCTAGCTTGGGAAGAGAAGTAGCGTGGAAACCGCCTGCAGGAAAACCGATTGGAGCACGATGACTGACGCCGCGAAGATTGGGATTGTGACTGTTTCTGACCGTGCCAGTCGGGGTGAGTACGAAGATCGTGGTGGCCCGGCCATCTTGGAGTATCTGGGACAGGTGCTGACCAGCGAGTGGACTCCGGTGTCACGCATGGTGCCTGATGATCGTCCTCGGCTTACCGAGTTGCTGATTCAGTTGGCCGACCAAGAGTCGTGCTGCTTGGTGATCACTACCGGTGGAACGGGACCGGCGCCGCGCGATGTCACGCCGGAGGCGACCGAGACGGCTTGCGAGAAGATGATGCCTGGCTTCGGTGAGTTGATGCGAAAGGTCTCGCTAGAAAAGGTGTCCACCGCCATTCTCTCTCGGCAGACGGCCGGCATCCGCGGTGGCAGCTTGATCGTTAATTTGCCCGGGCAACCCCAGGCGATCGCCGAATGCTTGGATGCCGTTTTTCCCGCGATTCCCTACTGCATTGATTTGATCGGAGGTCCCTTTCTGGCTACCGACCCAGATAGGCTGGCAAGCTTTCGCCCTAAGCCGAAGCCGTAGCAACCGGCGCAGGCGGATCGATCGGAACCTGACCGATCCATATGGTCGACTCTGATCGGATCAACGCAGCCTGACCGAGGGGGCCGACAACGACCCAGCGTCGATTCGTGACCTAAAGTTGCACGAATCACGTCACGACGTCCTGGGTCCAGCGTACGGTCGCTTCGCCATGCATTACGCCTCTTCCAGCTCCCCCAGAAAGGGTCCTCGCTCCTTACGAATCATCCTAGGTGGGATGGTCGCTTGGGGCTCGTTGGTGCTGGGCACACTGGTTGCCCTGCCAAATCTCTATCGCGCGATGTCGATGAAGGCTGAGCCGACCGAGATGACTTGGTCGACGTTGGTCAACCGCGGACTGACTGACAATGCGTTTGTTCGTTTGACCGACGTCGATATCCGCAACCCAGGCGCCCAGATGATCGTGGACCAGATGGGTATGGACGGGGTCAGCGAAGCCGACGCCTTCATGGCCCAGTTGGAAGAAGAACGCCTGGACATGTTTGAACAGGCGATCGACGACGGAAAGTTCGAAAACATCGACGAGATCTTTGATTCCAAAACCAAGGTGTTCCCGGCTGGTGAAGATGCCGACGACGTTCCGACACGCGTCTATGTGGCAAGCGGATTCGTAGCCGAGGAACAGGCCGCCGATGAAGTTGCCCGCACGGGAACGCTAACAGGTTTCGTCGAAATCGACCGCGGCTTGGACATCGGCCAAGAAATCAATCAGTTCATGGGTAAGCCCGTTCAGCCGGACGGACCGATCAGTTATCGGATCACTCCGATGACCGAGTCGCCGGATGATACCGAAGCGTTCCAGTGGATCCTGTGTGGAGTGCTCGGATTCACCTGCGGCATGATTCTGAGCGGTAGCGGTGGGCCGTCGATCATCTGCTGTTTCTTTTTTACCGGACCCTCGATTCTGAGCCTGTTTGGGTTTGGTCTTCGATACGGTCGCGGAAACAGGACCACGCGGACGCTTTACGGCCTGTTCGGATTGACCGGATGCGTTCTTTGCTTCCGGTACATGTTCAGCCTCGGTCAGCTGGGCACGGCAGATCCAAATTTGTTGTCGATCATTGTCGGCTACGTGTGTGGTATCTCGGGGCTGGCCGCCCTAGGAGGCGTTGTGATCAACATTGGCTGTGAAAAGTTTGCCAGCAGCTTGGAACCGTCAACGGTTAATCCACGCAAAGCACCGGAGCCAAAGATGACTCCGGCCCAAGCCTGCGCGATGCGACCGACTCATGACGAGGGCTCTCGCCACTACATGGATTCAACGTTGACGGTCGCCACGGAGACCGATTTCGCGACGCGAATCGAATCGATCGTGGGTCCACTCTCAGCACTCGATTTTGAAGAACCATTGGTGATCGAAGTCGAGAGCCCGGTCGAGGGAATGCACAAGGCCGCCGTTCAGACGGGCTGCCGAAACATGACGATGGCGATCGTCGAGGATTCGGACGAAGCCCCCTGGTCTCGTTTCGTCAGTGTGTTGGAGGACGGCTTCGTTGTGATCACCTCCGCACCCAAAGAAGGGCTGGAGTCGCAGGGACGATTCGGATCCAGCGGTACCTACCAAGTGGCGAGCACCGACCAGCCGATCGACTTCCTGGCGATGCACTTAGAGCGATCCGCACAGTTGGCAGAGAAACGCAACACCGCAGTCGTGGTGTTGGAAGGCAATGAGTGGCGCGACGTCTATCAATACACGCGTCGTGTCTTATTCGACATTCGCAACCAATACGGCGAAATCAACTACGACGTTGGGTCGGCCAGCCATGGACGGTTCAAGTTTCCGCCGCAACGCGTGGCCACGCTCGCCACGACCGGATGATTCAACGACCGTTGCCTCGAGAAGCTGACAGTGCTTCTTTCATGTTGGCCATGCTTTGCGTGACCAGGGTCTCCACGCCGGGAGCGTAGTCGAAAACTTCGACGCTGACCCAGCCGTCGTAGCCGACGTCTTCGATCGTTTTAAAGATCGGAATGAAATCAACGTTCCCCATGCCGGGTCCTTGGCGGTTCGGATCGTTGGCGTGGAAGTGGATCATCGCATCAGCGTTGTCGCGAATGATCTGTGAAACCGGCTTGGCTTCACTGCTCATCGCTTTGACGTCCAAGTGCAGCTGAACGTGGTCGCTGGCAATCATCGCCTGAAGTTCACGGGCTTCGGCGGCGGTATTCAGGAAGTTGCCCTCCTGGGGACCCAGTGGCTCCAGTGCAATCCGAACCCCCTGTTCCTCCAGCGTCGGCACTACGGCGCTCAGCACCTCCGCCGCATTTCCCATTGCCCGCTCCATCGGTTGGTCCTCCGGGCGATTCCGCTGCTGGGGTGATCCCAACACCATCATGCTGCCGCCCAGGTCAGAACACAGTTCGGCCAGGTCACAGAAGTATTCGGCCGTCTTGCTTCGAGTTGATTCGTCGTCGGTCGTGAGGTGATAGCCTTCCGTTTTGGCCAAGAGCCAGTGCAAGCCGATCGTTGTCAGTCCAGCCGACTCGACGGCCTGGCGATAGGCGCGGCGGGCATCTACCCCGAACGATCGGATGTCGTCAGACAGCATGAAGGGCGCCACTTCCCATCCGGTGTAGCCGGCATCGGCTGCGTACCTGAGTGCTCGCTGGAGATCCCAGTCACCAAACGTCTCGTTACAAATCGCAAACTTCATCAACGGTCCAGGTTTGTGGATGGCTTATCACGCAAGCAGGACGCAACGCGAATCGTTAGCTGACGTTGCGACGGGAAGATGGCCTGTCATGATTTCGTGGTCAGCGATTGTAACGCCGACAGCGTCGTTGCCGAGGTGGTCGCGCCGGCCGCGACGACGGATTGGGCGCCCGCAGCCGCTGCCAATCGTCCGGCATCTTCCGCCGACATCTTCAGAATCAGGCCGGCCAGAAAGCCAGCAAAGAACGCGTCGCCCGCGCCCGTGGTGTCGACCACGGGACCCGGAGGGGAAACGGGATCGATGGAAACGAACTGGCCGTCCGCGGGACTCAGCAGCGCACCTTGGTCGCCCAGCTTCACTCCCAAGCAGGTGTTGTCAGTCGCTCGTCGAAACGTTTCCAAGATCTTTTTGGGATCTTCGTGCCCCGTCTGCTGCCGAGCTTCATCGAGGCTGGGGCAGTACACATCCAAGTACGGCAACGTTCGTCGCAGCGGTTCCCACTCACCACCACCCCCCGCCGCATCCATCGCGGTTCGGCAACCCGTTTCTTGGATGGCCGCAAACAGCGTTGGCAAGTCGTCCAGCATTCCCGGCAGTAGCGGGTAGTAGCCAATCAGCATGTATCTGGATGATGCAAACAGATCCAACGAACCTAGGTAGTCCGCCGCCCTCAATTTCTTGGGTGCGCCCTGACTGTGGATGAAGCTGCGTCCGCCCTCGTCATCCACTGCTACCACGGAGACGCTGCTGGGCACTCCGCTAAACTGCCGCAGTCCTGTGCAGTCGACCTGTTCCTGCTGCAATGATTCCCGAATGATCTGCCCCCAGCGGTCGTCGCCCGTGGCAGAGAAGACACCCGATCGAAGTCCAAGACGGGACTGCGTGATCGATGCGTTGCAGCTGATTCCGCCGATCGTCAGCTCGATCGGTTCAACGCGATGCAGCTTACCGGCATGAAGCGGGCTAGTCAGATCGACCGGACGCACCAGAATGTCGACCGTGCAAGAGCCGCAGGCCAGGCAGTCGATTTTTGCAGCAGTACTGATCGCTCGCCTCGCGTTTGGCGTTCGTCGGGCGACTCACTCACGCGGTGCCACCGCGGCCCAACGCCAGCCAAGACCTCGGAAACCCTCAATGATAGAAGTCTTATTGACCAATGACGATGGCATCGACGCCCCCGGACTGCAGGCCTTGTGGGATGCCGTTGCGGCGGCGCTGCGGGATTCTGGGTTCGGCGAGTCTCGAATGATCGTGGTTGCCCCGGATCAAGGACGCAGTGAGTGTGGCCACAGTGTGACGACGGGCCAGTCTCTTGTCTTGGAACCGGTGAAAGAGGATTGGTTCGCGCTCAATGGCACTCCGGTCGATTGCGTTCGCGCGGCGCTGGGGACGGTGGCCAGCCGGTCGGCCGTCGTCTTCTCTGGCGTCAACGCGGGTGCAAACTTGGGAGTCGATCTGATGGTCAGTGGGACGTTCGCGGCGGCGCGAGAGGCCTCGCTGCATGGCTGTCCAGCGATCGCGTTGTCACACTATCGACGTCCGGATGTGCCCAAGACCTGGGACCATGTGCCCGCTTGGACGCGGTCGGTACTCACCGAATTCCTGACCGTTAGCGTTGGGGTAAAACCTCGACCATCGAAAAATAACCGACCACAACATGCAGAGCTGTGGAACGTGAACCTGCCTGCGATCGAACCCTCAGCACCAGCTCCCGAACTCCGCTGGTGTTCAGCGGATCCAAGTCCGTTCGAGCGAACCGCGGAATTGGATCAAGGAAGGGTAGCTTTCAACGTTGATTTTCACGGTCGACCACGACTAGCCGAACACGATGTTGATCTCTGTTTCCGCGGCCTAATGACCGTCAGTCGCATGTCGCCGCACTTCCAGCACGTCAGCTAAGACTGCCGGCTGGCGATCGTCAAATTCGTCTGCGTCATCGGGATGCTGGTACCCCCGGCGGCGCCCACGACCTTGTTCGACTTCTTTTCCTCGCGGCGATCCAGCTCTCCTCGGACGATCGATACGTCTCGCGGGGCTTCGATACCAATTGCGACTCGATTTCCCGATATGCGATTCACGGTCAAGACAATGTCATCACCAATGAACAGCTTTTCGCCTTCTTTTCGACTTAGAACTAACATCTCGTTTCCCTACTCCTTCGTTCGGTGGCAGTTCGTCGGCCCAGGTTGCAAAACGCAGGCCAAAATCATCTCACTTTCGCTAAAGTTCTTCGCTCTTTAATGAGACCGGTTCGATTTCCGGATTTGATCCAAAATCAGTCGATTTTGGTCGGACCCGAAAAGAAGTCCTTTTCAAACGACGGTAACCCTTGGTCAAGCGATTCGCCTTAGTGGCTCGCACGATGGGATGTGGCTTCTCAAATTGAGATCCACTCCTTTCCCTCCGTGTCTAGAGTCATCCTCGTCGAAGACGTGGACACGTGCGGTCAACTTAGTATTCGAACCGTCTTGACGACTGTTGAGCGTTTTTTGACAAACCGGCTCGTTTTTACTCAAGTCGGATCGTTCCCTTTGACGCCATTGCCATCCATGAAGTTCACCCGCCAGCAAATCAAATTGGCCCAACGACTGAAGGAGGCCGGAATGCCTTGGGATCCTCAGCCCGGACACTTTGTTTGGGATGGCGAATCGCTGATCGAGCATGATTCGCCGTTTCACGACCGGGTCTTCTTCATCCTGGACCTGAAGCACTTTCTGCGTCGCAGCGAGACGATCGAAAACCTGATCAAGAAGTGCTGTTGGCTACCCGACTGGTTTCATGCCCGCCAGCTGCTGCGTGACCGGGGCGTCACCGACCAGGAGATCCAACATCACCTGGAAAAGAGCAGAGCGATCGAGTCGGGCACGGAGTTGGACGAACTCTACAAATTGTTGCTCGACCCATTAGCCACCGGCGGCCAAGATCGCGACGGTTAGGGTGCGACAGCGACGGACAGCAACTGGCGATCCGTGGCATTCTCGCTTTGATTTCTCTCACCTATCCACTTTGGAGTGCGGTGGCTTGCCACCGCTTTCCCTCTCCCCCTTTTGTCCATTTCGCTTGGACGAGGCTGGAGGCCGGTACCTCTCAGCCGAGCATTCCGTGGAAAAGGTGGTTGGCACCATCCGGCAAGCCTGCCCTGAACATCATGCTGATCTTGTCAAAACGACGTCGGCATGTCGTTCCAGTACTTGCGTTCGAAGCCGATTTTTTCTGGGCCAAGGTTGACAGGATTCTCAGGATTCACAGGATCGGGAATGATCACCCTCCGGTTCATGTAGAGGGGGACCGCATATGAGGTCGGAAGCTTTGCTGAACATGGGAAGCCTGGCGGCATCCGCTACGACTAACAGCCGGGAATCGATCGTCCGTTTGGCAATCCGGTCCTGATCATCATGTTGATCTTGTCAATCCTGTCAAAACGACGTCGGCTGTAGGTCCAGATGCGAAGAAAGCGTTAGGCTGCGTCAAGCAACTCGTGCAGGTGGATGAATGACTTGCCCAATCGACCGCCGTAGTTGCCGGCGCTGATGCGTATCAAACCTTCGGTGCCAGCTGCCGCGTGGATGGCTTCGCGCGTCGCTGACTTGAGGTCATCCAGCGTGCTGCCATTGATAATGATCTCCATCACGCTTTGCACCCCCTCGGGAAGCTTGCATTGATCACCCAGCTTGTCCCTGAGCGTGGGGCAAAACTCGGCGTACGTGGACGCGATGGTGAAGTCATAGCTGCTACCCGCCTTCGAACCGCTGGCGGCTACGCCACCCGGAAACGTGGTGATCACGCCGGGAACGGAATCAACCGCTAGCGAGGATCGCTCGGCCGCATCCAACGCAATCTCCTCGTCAGGGCCAAAGAACCACAGGTTGCCGCCCATCACTCCGTCAGCGAAACCGAACCGACGTGATAGAAAGAACTCGCCCGCCAAGATAGGGATCACCCAACCCGGTTCGCCAAATCGCTCATCACGGAACTGATGACGGTCTCCAAAGAATGCGATCTTGCGGCCCAGCTTGAAGTAATCACTTTCCGGTGCGTCCGCTGGCACGGGAATGTGGTTGAAGCAACGCGTCGTGGGGCAAGTCAGCACATTCTGACTGATCCGCGCCAGCATCACTTTCTCCAGATGCTCTCGGCGGTCCTTGCGGAATCGCGGCACGTGGAACTGCACGACGGCACCGATTCGTCCGTCCGGCGTGTCCGATGCGGGCAACCACTGGGCCACGCCCGCTTCGCAGTCGCACAGAATCGTGCTGCTGGCGTGCCCGGTCACGGCGTGAACGCAATGCCGCAGCCATTTTTCGTCGCGGGCCGTGATCAAGACCTCGCCGTAGATGCTACGGAAGCCTTCTGCGTACGTGTCGTCGACCAAGCGTTGAAGGTCCGTCATCAATCAAGCTCCTCTGCCGATGCCGTCATAGACCTTCGACTCCGTGACGACCTTATCCATGTGGATGTCGTGGTCTTGCATCGGGATTTCGTCAAACATCTGGCATTCGAAGGCCAGCGAAACCAAGGGCGTTTCCGGCTTTGCATTTTCCAGCAGCTTGTCGTAGTAGCCTTTGCCATGACCGGTGCGTCCACCACGGGCGTCAAACGCGACCCCTGGAACCAGGATCAGATCAAGTTGCTTGACGGAGATGTTCTTGGCTTCGACCGATCGCAACTCTTCTTGCGGCTCCAAGATGCGGTACATGCCCTCGGCCAGCTCATTCATCGACTCCAGGTGAAACAGCTCCAACTCGCCGTCAACACAGTACGGGATGACAATCTGTTTTCCGCTGTCGATCGCGTCAGGCAAGGCGTGCCGCGTGCGCACTTCGGCACGAACGTCGACATACCACATGATGCAGTTTGCCTGCTGATATTCCTTTAGGGCGATGACTCGGTCTGTGATCTGTCGGCTGACGCCGTCTTTGTCTTCCTGGGCCTTGCGAGCCGCGTGAGCCGCCGTGCGAATTTCG
>JBCCUO010000092.1:0-8741 GCA_039196805.1 Planctomycetota bacterium
CCTTCGACCACTCGGCCACCCATCCGGCGTGGTCCGGAGTCTATCACAAGGCAGATTGTTCGCGGTAGGAGGCGACAGGGTAGCCATTGCGCCGCCTATGTCGCGGATGCAGCGGGCAACACCGGAGCGACCGACGCCCGCGTTCGGGTTGACCACCAGACGATTGCCCAACCC
This sequence comes from Planctomycetota bacterium, assembly GCA_039196805.1. Classification (GTDB taxonomy): domain Bacteria; phylum Planctomycetota; class Planctomycetia; order Pirellulales; family Pirellulaceae; genus JBCCUO01. The sequence goes on from JBCCUO010000092.1 coordinate 175, forward strand.
AACACCAGCAGCACCGCTCCCCCGCCAATCCAGCTGATCGGTAAATGCGCCTGGTTGTCGAAACCCTCGCCCAGAAAGCTGAGCCGGTCCTCGTAGATCAACGCAATGTTCAACAACCCGTTGTGAACGAAGTGAATCACGATCCCAGGAAAGACGCTGCCCGTTCGCATGGCCACCCAGCCGATGATCAAACCCATCAAAGTCGATGGCAAAAAACGCTCAACCAACAGCGCATTGCCGGTCAACACATGGAAAAGGCCGAACAGAAACGCCGTGGCCAAAACGGTGTGTGCAGGGGTCATCACCTTGCGGAATGCTGAGAATAGATAGCCGCGAAAGCAAAGCTCTTCGACGACCGCCGGCGTGACCGCGAACGCAAACAGAATCAACAGCGGAGACGCGGTTCGCATCTTGGCGACCTGCTTGCGAGCCATCTCGATCTTGTCTTCACCCAGTCCGCCGATCCCGGCTTGGTCCGCAAACACGAAGACCTCGTGGGCGATTGTCCAAGCGGCGACTCCGATCAGAACTGCGCCCAGCCAACTGCCCAATGCGGGCCGGTGGAGTCGGTACGTCGTCAGCCAGCGGTTGCGTCCCAGTCGCGAAGCCAGAAACGGCACCAGACCAAATGTCCCGGCCAGTGCCGTCGCGTTAAAGAGCAGTTGCAGATTGACCGGGATATCCGAACCGTAGCTGGTCAATAGCCTCATCAAGCTGTTGGAGACGACGAAGTAAATTGGTACGAGCAAAGCCAAAAGCAGTGCCGCGGCGCTGATGGATGGGACATCGGTCGCCGTTTCGGGGCGACGGAAAATCGACCCGATCGACCGATTGCTGGTGCGCGTGACGGCGTCGCCGCCGAACAGTCTCGCCGCGACGCCCAAAGCAGCTCCAGCGTAAGCAATGGTGCTGACAACGGCGACGAAGGCACTGGTCGGTTCGACCGTGTTTGAGAGCACGTCCCGAGCTAGAAGGACGATGTTGATCAGTGGCGCGATTGCCATTGGCCCGGAAAGGGTCACACCCGGCATCAGCGACAACATCGCCGGCGCCAACGACAGCAACATCACGGGGATCAAGTACGCTTGGGCTTCCTTAAACGATTTGGCGAAACTCGTCAGCGACAGCAAGACGGCGGAGAAGAAGGCGCTGAACAAGACGAGCAACACCAGCACTTGCAGCATGGAGAAAAACGAAAAGTCGCCATCTCCACTCAGAAGGCCCAGCAGACCGCTTGCCCAAAGCGTGGTGAACATGGCCAAAAGGTTGGCGATCGCGGTCAGCAGTGACACCGCCACCACGGCGCAGTACTTTGCCACCAATACGTAGCCGCGCGGGACGGGGGATGCCATCAGCGCTTCCATCGTGCCCCGTTCTCGTTCGCCGGCCGTCAGGTCAATTGCGGGATACACCGCGCCGGTAATCGTCATCAGCACCAGGACCAACGGAATGACGGTGCCCAGCATCGAAGTGGTTTCGGCCTCGCCGCGATCGACCAAATCGATGTCGATGGAGGTGTTCAGCTGAGGGGCGGCTCGATTGGCGATCGCCTCCGTGTTGGCCAAGCGGAGCCACTGAAGTCGTTCGACCAAGATTCGTCGCGCCGACTGGCTGACCGGCCGACCCATGTGGGACGTCATCGTGAACTGAGGTGTCCCATCGGCCATCGACTGAATCTTCAGTGCCACGTCGATGATGCCATCGTCCAAGGCATCGTCCAGTGATCGGTCGCGGATCGTCTTGAGCCCAAATGATGCCAGCTCGCCTCCGCTGGCCTTCAGGATCTCGTCAGGCGGCCGACTTCCAGGTTGGTTCAGCAGCTGTTCGATCGTCTCACCTTCTCGGTCGCTGGCGACACCCAGGATGTACGGCATGTTCTCAGACGTCGAAGACGACAAGACAAAGCGATTCAACGCCATGCTGAGCAGCGGATAGACCAAGATCGGCATCAGCAACAGCGTGATGATCGTCCTACGATCTCGAAGGGTCTCCTTCAGCTCCTTGCCGCACAAACGATAGATTCGACTGATCCCGCCGGCAGACCTCGGGCGACGTTCGGCCGGGTGCTGCGCGCCCGAGTCGTCAGTGGGCGAGTCGTCAATGGGCGAATCAGACTGGTTCATGCCGACTCGCGATGCAGAAGGTCCACGAACATGTCGACCAAGTGTTCTTGCCCGCTGCTTTCACGAAGCTCGTCAATCGTACCCTCGCTGGACAATCGACCTTGAAAGAGCAGCCCGAATCGATCGCAAAGTCGTTCGGCTTCGTCCAGTCGGTGCGTGCAAACGACGACCGCCTTGCCGATCTTGCGAAGGTGTTCGATGTATTCAAAAACGGTTTGCACGCCGATCACATCGAGCCCACGCGTGGGTTCGTCCAGCAACATCACGGGCGGGTCATGAACCAGTCCGCGGACCAACGTCACTCGCTGGCGTTGTCCCGTGCTCAAGCCTCCCGCGCGGCGATCGAGCAAGTCCGTGATCCCCATCAAGTCGGCAAGGGATTCGGTCCGCTCCGCCGCGATGTTCGGAGCCACCCCGTAGAGCTCACCGAAGTAAAGCAGCATCTCGCGAACGGTCAGCCAAGGGTAAACACCGTCGGTGGCGGAGACGAACCCCAGTCTTGACTTGACGGCAATCGGATCGTCGCTGGTGCAGATGCCGTCGACTTCGGCGTATCCCGAATCCGGATCCAGCAACCCCAGGATCATCCGCAGCGTCGTCGTCTTGCCAGCGCCGTTGGGTCCCAAGAGCCCGTAAACTTCGCCCGGGCGGACGCAAAACGAAAGCCGATCGACCGCCTTCAACACACCATGCTCCAGCTGAAACGACTTGGTCAGTGTGTCGACGTTCAGCATGTTGAGGTGGGACGAGACGGCGGGAGCAGGATAAGAGGTCGACTTACTATACGCCGCCGACCACCAACCGGGTCGGTGGTTTGCTGTTGGCTGTTAGCGGTGTTCAGCCCTGTTGGCTTGATAGGGCCGAAGGTCCGGCATTTGCCTAGCCCAGTCCGCAGGGCTGGGTGAGTTCGCACCCAAGACCGATCAGGCCTTGAAGGGTAAGCAGACGGAGCCGGACCTTCGGCCCTGCCTTCGGCTTCGTCGACCAATCTCCCAGGTTTGCAGACGGGGCTGGGCAGAAGACTGGCCGGTTGGACCAAGGAGCGGGTGATACGTTTGCCAACTGGGACTTCGTCCCAGCCTATCGAAAACCACCGCTTCGCGGCTTAGGAAGCTGATCCGCGGTCAGCAGTTGGCAATCTCTTCGTCACTCTTACTACGAAGTCTTTGTCCGTCACTTATCCCCCCCTCTTTCTGGCCTCATTTCTATCTGCCTGACTCTTCCGAAGCTTCGTGATCTGCTTAGTTCGTGTCGGGCCGAAGATGTTCCAGGGGGATGTAGTACTTCAGGTAGTGTTTTCCGTCGCTGAACCGTTGGCCGTTGGGGTCGGGCACCAAGATGGTCGCCCGCCGCGTGATTCGGTTCACGCGGCCTTTCAAGACATGACCCTTGAAATCAAATCTCACGTGATCGCCGACACGCACGTTGAACTTTCGCGCCGCCCGCTCGCGCTGCGTGATCAGATCGTGACGATAGTCCGTGTGGTCAAAGTAGCGGCGGGCGATCGACTGGAACCGCGGCTCGTTGCAGTTGCCATCGTTCCAAATCAGCATCTCCGCCAAGTGAACCAACTCATGTTCGGCCACCCGCTGCATCGCTTCCAGGCGGTCGTGGCACGGTCGGCCCGTCACAACGACCGGTCGTCGCACGTCTGCCTCAAAGGTTTGAAACAGAAGCGTGGACGACAGTACCAGCTCGAATTGTCGCGCGGCGTCGCGAGACCCCGACGGGTAGTGCGTCACCATTTTGCCGGCGATCGACGTCATTCGGCTGGAAAAGTCAAACGTGATCCCTTCCGCCTCGACGGCAAGCAAGAGTTGGCCGTCAAAGAAACGCGCGTCATACAGTCGAATCAGTCTCTCCAAGTCTTCCGGGCTGACACGCGTGAAGTTGGGTTGATCGATCGTTCGGCTGGTCTGCAACAGTTGAGTTTTGATTTCGCTCTGAACGCCACGAATCCAGTCGCGTGATCGACTTTGGCGTTCGACGCGTCTGGCCAGCTCGCGAAGCAGGGCCGGATCGCGAGGCCGCACGCTGTGACGCGGCTTGGTCGTTGGGCGCTTTAGCCAAGCGGTTTTTTGCTGCGAGGAGGTGGATGCTTTGGCCGAGTGACGTCGTCGGCTCATGATGTGGCTCCCAATCCGTTGTTCGGTGACGTTTCGCAGCATATCGCGTTTGTCCGCGAGGGTCGCCGGCCGGGCAGATTCGCCCGTATATCCGCACCCCCTCTAATGACTATGTGGTCAGGTGTGGCTGCTTTTGTCAGAAAAGATTTGACGCAGGTGGCCGAGTGCGAAGATAATGCGAAGAGCTGTTGTCTTCGGCCACCTGAGGTGGGGTGTCTTGTCGTTTCGCACGTCACCGGCCGGGGGGATCTCGCGGTTTGGCGAAGCACCAAAGGTGGTGCCCGACAGCTATCACCCGTTTGGCTTGCGCCGCCGGGGTGACATTTCGACCGAAAAAGGGAAGGGATCAATCGGATGAAAAAGCACGCACTATCCGCTGTCGTCGATCGCCGCCGAGCGATGCGAACTCGATTGACCATCGCCTTCTTGGCTGCTTGCATCGTAGCGGTCACCGCGCTGACCGCCTCGGCCCAAAGCAAAAAGTACACCGAGGTTGCGTTTAAAAAACCTGAGATTGGCGAAGATGCCTACGTCAAGCAGATGCAGACGGCCTATCGGATGTTGGCCACAGCGCGGAATGTCAGCGACCTTTCGAATCGAGACAAGGGCTTGGTGGCCAACTATTTGAAGGAGTACGTGCCCCAGGCGATCACTCAGGAGGCCAACCGGACCGAGATCTCCAAGATCATGTCGTTCGTAATGGGGCAGTACCGCACGGCAATGATGTCGCTCGATGCTCGTGGGAGAAGTGTCAACGCCGACACGATCGCCAGGTTGGTGTATCCCGGCTTGTCTGGGATCGCCAAGAGTGAAGGAAGAAACTTTCATCCGGCAGCTCGGATCAACGCGATCCTGGCCATCTCGCAGTTCAACGAAGGAGTGGCCAACGGTGCTCCGGTGCCGATGCGAAGCGCACTGCCGCTGTTGGTCTCGCTCTACGAGAACGAGAAAAGTCCTGACGCGGTTCGCGCCGCTGCCCTGTCTGGAATTGAGCGACATTCCAAGTGGAATTTCACGCGGATCGACAACGCAACGAAGACCCAGATTCTGGCCGCGATGAATGCCTTGCTGGACCAACCAGTGCCCGAGGGACGATCTCCCGATGCCCATGCTTATCTGCAGCGAAAGGCCGTCAACGTCATCGGTTCCTTGGGGCCACAACAGGATCCGGTACTCGGCGTTCGGCTGGTCAGCATCAGTACCGAACCAACGCGTTCTGATTTGATAGCCCTCTATTCGGCTGCCAAAGTGGGGCAAGTGGCGACGGGCATGCAAGGCAAGCTGCCGGCGCCCGTCCCGGATGTGCTCGGTAAATGGACCCAACGGCTGCACAAGGCCTTCGAAAGTGAGGCAGAGAGATTGGCAGGACTTGGACGACCTTCACCTTCTCCCAGTCAGCCCAAGAGCCCGGTCGAGCTGTACAAAGACAAGTTCATGACCAAGCGAGTCACCAGCGAATCAGGCGAAGGTGGCTACGGCGGTGGCTATGGAGCGGATGAAGGGGGTGAGCGTGACGACGCCGACGACATGGACGGCGGATACGGAGATGAAGGGTATGGCGGCGGAGAGGATGTCATCATTGCCAGCTACAATGAGCAGCCGCGAGAGGTGATCGGCAGCCGGCGTTACCTGAACTACGCCATTCAGCAAGTGCTGGTTGGAGCCACGGGCAGCAGCTCGGCAGAAGTTCCCGAGAGCCCACGCGGCTTGCTGGCCGCCGCCGACGAAGCGGGGAAGGCCGAATTGACCAGCTGGTTGGCCTCGATGGCTACCGTGGTGGAGGAGCTGAATAATCCCGAGTACGACGATCGGGCTAAGTTCATCGAAGCCCTTCAGGCCCAGACGTTAGCGCTGAGCGAAATCGGCGCCGACGACCAGAGCGAATACGACTCCAATGTTCCCGACTCCGGCAGCGACTTCTTGAAGGGTTTGTTGGGGCAGAACTAGACAGGTGCGTCAAAAGGCACGACGTTCTCAACATGGGGATGATCAGCCAGTCGTTATTGGCTGGCAATCATGCCATCCAGGGCAAAGTCGTCCGTCTTGTCCCAAGGGTGGAAGCAGCGGGCGATCCGTTGAGCCAGCATGCCCAGATAGAGCTTGCGAAAGCGGGCTTCGGTGGTCTCGCTGGTGTATTGGCCGGTGGTCACCGGATAGGTGAAGTCGTCAAATTCCTTTCGATACACGATGTTGCCCGTTTCGACATCGTGGACGGTCACGACGGCATCACTGCGACCGCGATAGAGCGTGGCTCCGTCGCGAAGGCGCAGGTTATGCAGCTCGATTCCGATCACCTGGTCCGCTTTCAGTCCGCGGCCGATCTCTGCGAAATCGGTGTTTTCCCAACCATTGGTGTCCCGCCAATCCATCAATTGGTCCTGTCGGACCAGGGCCACGTCGTCGACTTTGCGTAACAGGATTTCCCCCACGCGATCACTCAGCGTCCTGGCGGCCGGGTCTTGGCTGTAAATGCTCTGTTCGGTGACGGTCACGATGGCGACCGTGGAATCCTCCAGCTCGGTGTACTCAGCCGGGATCATGTCGGCGCCCACCGCGTGGGCAAGGTTGGCGACGACGCCCAAACAGCCCGGCTGTGTGGCGATCAGGCTGGCGGCACAACCAGCCAAGGAAGCTCGGCCGACCAGGCCTTGCAGGAACGAACGACGATTAGCTTGCACGGTGATTCCTTTCACTGAGATGCGTGGGGCATACGATATTCGCCCGGCCAATCGCCAGCCCAGTTTCCCCCGGTGGAGTGCGATGGCTCGCCATTGCTTTCTATTCAGCCGCCCCGCCGTCGTACCCAGCTCGCACCACTGCAGTCACCGAAACCGAAAGCGGCAGCAAGCCGCAGCACTCCGAAACCGAAAGCGGCAGCAAGCCGCCGCACTCCATAGCGACTCGGCCTACGGTGCAGCCAGCCGGATGCTCCAGTCCACCATCGTGATGGCGACGATGACCAGCAGCGCGATCGTCATCGACTGCAGATTCGGCACTCGCAGGGGCCAGCCTCTCACGCCCGCCAATACGCAAGTGGCGATCGCAACCAGACTGTATCCGGCCAGGAGGAAGCCGCCGGAGTTGGCACTGAAACTGCGGGACCACTCTCCCCGCATAAAGTGAGACCATGACGTCGTCATCCCACACGCGGGGCAACGGATCCCAGCCAGGACTCTCAGTGTGCATGGTGGAAGGCCGAGAGCCTGATGGGTTCCCAGCCCCGTCGAGCTGGGCGGCAGTAATCTGGCGGTCAGCAGCAAGACTGCAATCCCAGAGCCCACGCAGACGAGTCCTAATCGGGTCGCCGAGTTCAGTCGTGCCTTGGGGGAAGCGTTCAAGTGAAGGTCAGCCGTTGGCGGTCAGCGGTTGGCGCGGGGAGAAAGCGTTTGGCGGTTAGCGTCTAGCTAAAAATCTACCCATTTTTCTGCACGCCCCACGATCCTCTCTGTCTTTTCTTGCCGGCCCCAACATTCGTTTCGCTCAATTTTCCGTCTGTCTCTTCTCTTCCATTTCTATGCCGGCTCCCCGCACTACGTGCTCCATGCGTTTTCGCGAAAGAATTTTCATGAAACGTTCAAAAGCCGTTGACGCCAAAAACGACGCCACCTACATTCTTCGCCTCGACAGCAGCGAAATGGGTCTGGAGCCGCCAGAGGGCGATCCAGTGTTCTGCAGCTTGCGAGCGTTCGTCATTTGAGCGTTTTGCTTGGTGATCGGACGCCGTAAACGCCCCAGAGGCTGGCGGTCTGGGTCCTTGTCTTTTGCAGGGTGTTTCCGGCCGCACGCTTTAGCCAATTCATTTCGTTTCTCCACCGTCTTCATATTTGGGTTGTTTGTATCGTGTCTGCCGGACCAAGCGAAGTCATTCGTATCCGTATGGAAGCGTACGATCACTCAGTCCTGGACCAGAGTGCCCAAGAGATTGTGGATACCGTCAAGCGAACGCACAGCGAAGTGCACGGGCCGATCCCGTTGCCAACTCGCATCGAGCGTTACACGGTGCTGTCGAGTCCGTTTGTGAATAAGAAGGCTCGTAAGCAATACGAGATTCGAACTCACAAGCGATTGATCGACATCGTTCAGGCGACCGCTAAGACGATTGAAGCGTTGAACAAGCTAAGTCTTCCCGCTGGCGTTGATATCAAGATCAAGGCATCGGCAAGGTAGTTCGCGCGTTTTTTACTGAGTTGCGGCACATTCGAAGCGGGTTTCCGTATGTCTGGAAGCTCGGCCGATAACCATCTTGCCTGATTGGGGCTTGTGGTTCGGCCGGCTGGCTCCTGGAATCCAACACGAAAGACGAAGGGCCCCGGAGTCG
>JBCCUO010000093.1:0-8704 GCA_039196805.1 Planctomycetota bacterium
CTGCTTTCGCGGTTGTCACTCCCAGCTGCGAAGCCGGAGGGCTGCTGGGAATTCTCAGGCGCTAGCGGGTACACTACACGCTTCCATGATCCCACGGCACGCACTTAACAACACTTTCGCAATGACTTCCTACGCCTGCCAGCTTCTGATCCACTTGCCCGACCAATTGGCGAGGCGAATGACCTTCTTGGGCGGCTGCTGGTTCCTTGCGCTTTGCTGTGGGTCAGCGGCGTTTGCTGAAGGTCCTCAGCGATCGAGGAAAGGCCTGGTGGCCTTTTATGACTTTGTTCCCGGCAAGGATCCGTCAATGGTCCTGGACCGAAGTGGGATCGAACCGCCGATCAATCTGAAGATTCAAGACGTGGGCTCCGTATCTTGGAGTGACCGCGGATTGGAGATCGAGCGTCCGACGTTGATTCGCTCGGAGTCGTCAACGCGGGCCATCAACGTATCGGTGCGTCGATCAAATGAAGTGACGATCGAATGCTGGGTGATGCCACAGAATCGAATGCAGAAGGGACCTGCTCGGATCGTTTCGGTTTCGTCTGGGAGCAGTCAGCGAAACCTGACTTTGGGGCAGGAAAAAGGGCAATACGAATTGAGGATTCGCACGCGCGAATGCAACCTCAACGGCCTCCCGTCGGTACGAGCGAAAGGGCTCAAGACACAATTGTCCCATGTCGTTGCAGCACACGATCGTCGCGGTCGAGTGATCATCTATATCGATGGCGATCGGGTTGTCGAGAAGCAGTTGGGGCGACAGCTTGGGAATTGGAGCAATGGATATCCGCTTCTGTTGGCCGGCGAGCTCGAGTCCAAGCGAGCTTGGCTGGGCACGTTTCGCATGGTGGCCATCTACGATCGAGCTCTCAACAGCGCTGAGGTCCGACGCAATCATTTGGCGGGGCCCAGTTCTGAGTTTGAAATCGCTTCAGATGCAGCTTCCCCGGACCGCAACGAAGAGTTCTTCGCGACCCGTGTCGCGCCGCTGTTGGCGGACCGATGCATCGAGTGCCACGATCCAGCTAACCGAAGCGGCGGTCTTGACCTGACTCGGCTGGCGGAAATTCGTAAAGGGGGTGACAGCGGTCCCGCGGCGATTGCGGGACAGCCGTCGGAAAGTCCTCTTTGGACTTCGGTCGAATCGGACGACATGCCTCACGACCGGGAACCACTGAGTGAACCAGACAAGAGGGTGATCGAGCAGTGGATCGCCAAGGGACTTGCATGGAACGTGGATCAGATCGACCCGGCGGACTACCTACATGGTGGCGAAGCAGCGTCGGAGTTTGTTCGTCGGCTCACACGTAGTGAGTACGTCGAAACCGTTCGCCGTTCGCTCGGAGTAGACTTGACGCCTAAGGAGCAGGCTTTGCTGCCGCGGGATCGCCGGGCGGACGGGTTCAACAATACCGCCTACAACTTGACGGTCGATTTGGAACATGTCGAATCGTACGCCAAGCTGGCACGACTGATCGCAGGTCGCATGGACATTCCGACCTTCATCGATCCATTCACCGACGGCGATCAACTGACCGAAGACAATTCGCGAAGTCTGATTCAAGGCCTGGGCAAGCTGGTGTTCCGTGGCCCGGTCGATCGACGCGAATTGACCTTGTACCTCGGATTGACGACGACGGTTCAAGCGGCGGGAGGAGACCTGCGGGAAGCCGGTTCGATCATCTTGCAGGCGATGCTGCAGTCGCCACGTTTCCTGTATCGAGTCGAAGAGCAACGCGGAGGCGGTGGAACGCGGATGGCGGACGAGTACGAACTCGCCAGCCGGATCAGCTACCTGGTTTGGGGATCATCACCGGATCAAGAGTTGGTTCGCGCCGCAGAAGATGGCGAACTCTACGCAACGGACGGCATCGAGCGGCAGGTTCAGCGGCTGCTGGCTGACCCACTGGCCCGGAAGCGGTCACGTCAATTCGTGGCAGAATGGTTGAACCTGGACCGGTTGCAGAGTTTGAGCCCGGCGAAAGAGCACTTCCCCGATTGGGATCCCGTGCTGGCCGGAGACATGCGACGTGAAACATTGGCGTACTTCGACGAAGTCGTATGGAACCGTGACGCTCCGCTCGCCCAGCTTTTGGATGCGGACGTGACGTTCGTGACCCGTCGACTGGCGCGGCACTACCGGTTGCCGGAGACCACACTGGCCGGCATTGACCAGCGACTTGATGGAAAGCCTGACGACCACCTGACTCGCGTCGACTTGAGCGATGTGCCTGAACGGGGCGGCTTACTGACTCAGGGAAGTGTATTGACGATCGGTGGCGATGAAGCGTCGACGGTCACGCGAGGTCTATTTGTGATGCACGACCTGTTGCGAGGAGTCGTGAAAGACCCGCCACCCTGTGTCGACACGACTCCCGTTCCGACCAAGCCGGGTTTTTCGATGCGTTCGATTGCTGAAAGCCGGATCGCCAACGCATCGTGTGGTGGCTGCCATTCGAAATTTGAACCGTTGGCGTTTGGGCTGGAACCGTTTGACGGGCTGGGTAGCTTCGCTACGGTGGACCGTCACGGAAATCAGCTTCGAAGTGACGGCAATCTATTGGTTCCCGGCGAGGCGGAGCCGCGTGAGTTCGACACTAGCGGCGAACTGATGGAATTGTTAGCCAAGAACGGGCGTGTGCGACAAAGCCTGACTTGGAAACTAGTGCAGTACGCGTTGGGCCGCCCGATCCGTGCCGCAGATGTGTCGCACGTCAAACAAATTCATGCGAACGCAGAAGAGGGTGGCGGTCGTTATCGCGATCTTGTTTCTGCGATTGCCGCCAGCGACCTGGTTCGCATGACCCCCACCGAAGCGGAGACTGAGGACAGATGAAGATGAAGCGAACTCGGATTGATCGTCGTGCGGTATTGCGTGGCCTGGGTGCGGTCTCCATCGGCTTGCCAGTGTTGGAAGAGATGCTGGTTCGTCCAGCCGTTGCTGGTGCTGCTGCCAACGTTCCGATTCGCGCATTCAACGTCTTCTTCGGTCTCGGGATTCCGGCACCTCTTCAGTCGGAAGGGCTCAACGGGGTGCTGGAACCGCTGAAGCCTCTCAGCGACAAGTTGTTGATCATGCGCGGCGTTGACCACGTCCGCGCCGACGAGTCGGGGATCAACGCGCACTATGACGGCGCCAGTGCAGCGTTTACCGCGGAGCCACCGCGTGGCGAAGCCAAAGCGGGAGGTCCCTCGATCGACCAGGTGATTCGAAAGACGCATTATCCACAGGGCTTGCCCGCGGGGATGGTCCCGACGCTGGTGGCCGGAACGTTCTTCCGCCGCAGCCGCGTCAGCCGATACGTCCACAGCTACAACCTGGATGGGACAGTTGCGGGCACGATGCAGGAACGGCCACGCGACGTTTTTGATCGTGTCTTTGGCAAGATCGAATCATCAGACAACGATGATCCGCGACACAGACGGTTGCAACAGAGCGTGTTGGATTCCGTGGTTGACCAATACCGTTTCTTTAAGGGGCCTCAATCGCCGCTCGGACGATCGTCGCGAGCGCGGGTGGCGGATCACCTGGATCGGATTCGCGAGTACGAACAGCGTGCGTTCCGAATCCAGCCGATCGACGAACGTGCACCGGAGCGTCCCGAGCGTTCTGCATTACTTCACGGTGGAAGGGCGGATCCGGGGGGAGAGGGAATCGATATCACGCTGGAGGAGTTGACGTCCGAATGGCGGTTGATGGCAGATTTGTATGCCTTGGCGATCCAAATGGACCGAGTTCGATTCGGTTCGCTGACGTTTTTGGCGGCTGGCGAGCGAATTCGGCTGACCGGCGACTATCGCTATGACGATCGTTTGGTTTATCAGTTCGACGACTCGGCGCAGCTCAAGAAATCAGGATCAGCCGGCTGTTCCCACGAATGGTGGCACAAGTTCAATCCTGACAAAGCTAACGAACAGCTTCGCGCCCACGCCCACATGAAGATGCGAGAGGTGGCTTACTTCCTGAAACGACTGGACGAAACGGTCGAATCCAACGGACGGACCATTCTTGAGAACTCTTGCATCACGATCTCGACCGAGTCGGGCGATGGTCGGCACAACGATGTCAAACGCGAACTATCGGGTGTCTTCCATGCCATCACATCGGCCAATGGTCGGTTCAAGACAGGGCAGGTGCTGGACGTGAATTCCGAAGGGATCGACTTGTACAACACAATGCTGAAAGCTCACCGTGTCGACGCGATCCTGGGGCCGTCCAGCCGCGCGAGTGAGTCGGTCGACGCGATTCGGACCTAGCGGGTCCGAGCCGCTCAGATTGGGGTGTGTCGCCATTCGCGGCGTTTTCGGGCGGCTTGTGGAGCGCCCTTTTCGGCGTCGGCATACGATTCTTTAGTCCTGCCGTATACTGAGGCCGGCGCAGGTTCCCAGCGAGGAAGAATAGCGAGTTGAAATCGTGTCGCTGGCAAGCTTGAGCGAGCCGAAACGAACTGCGGGATGAATAAGGTGGTTATGACGGCGGGGAATGGAATGGGGTCACCTGTGCAAATGATCTTTCCGCGGACCGACCGGGCAATGCTTTTGCCTTCCTCCCTGCTGGTTGGGCTGATCGTGTCCGCTACGGCGTTGCCAGCCCGAGCACTCGCTCAGACCACAACGACGCCCGCGCGGGGGATTGAAGTTCAAGTCGAACTGCCCCTCACTGGCTCGTCTGTCGATCGTCTGATCGGGCAACTGAAGACGGTTGCAAAATCAACTCCCAGCGGGACACGCCAAACCATCGTGGTGACGTTGGACCGGGGAGCCGATCGTTCGGTTGAAAGTGGCTTTGAAGACGCATTGAAGTTGGCCCGTGCGATGACCAGCGACGACCTGCGTCGACTTCGTTTGGTCGCGTGGGTGAAGCAGCCGGTCCGCGGGCACGTCGTAATGGTGCTGTTGGCCTGCGACACTCTCTTGGTCTCGCCTGGTGCCTCGATTGGCGAAGCAACGACTGCCGACGATGCCGTTGATGAGACGATTGGCTTGACTTATCGGGCGATCACGAAGCGGCGCGCCCTGTTTCCCGCCGAGTTGGTCGACGCCATGGTCGATCCGTCTCTGGAGTTGGCGAGGGCGACCACGGTGGACGGCACCCAAGTTTGGCTGTCCGGCGACGAGCTGGACCGACAGCGAAAGTCGGGCAAGGTGGTTTCAGAAGTGGTGGTCAGCGAACAAGACCAGCCGCTTTCGATCACCGCTCAGCAACTCAGGTCGTGGCGGATCGCCGCCGCCGTCATCGGTGACGCCGATAACCTGCTGCAGCAGCTGGACCTGGCCGAATTGGAACCCCTCTCGTCCACAAGTGTGATCGACCAACCCCAGGGCGTCCTGCTTGAGATCGCTGGTTCGATCGCCGTCAATCGGTCGCGACGATGGCAGAGTAACTTGGCGTCCAGCTTGGAGTCTGGGGAGACGAACACTTGGTTAATTGCGATCGATTCAAGTGGCGGCAGCCTCAGCGAAAGCGCCTCGTTAGCAGCCTCGTTTGTTGAACGACAGCCTCCGCTGCAACAGGTGGTCGGTGTCGTGCGTGGGGAAGCTCGAGGCGATTCTGCGCTGTTGGCCATCGCCTGCCAGCCTTTGTACCTATTGCCCGACGCTAGATTGGGAGGCCCTGGATCGGATGCGATGAGCGGGCCTCAGATCCAGCAGGCGAGCGAGATCATCGACTTGGTCGCCGAGGGAACGGGCAGGCCGCCCGCACTGGTTCGTGGGTTATTGGACCCGTCGCTAGCGGTGTACCGCTATACCAACAAGCGGACAGGGCAAGTCTTGTACGAAACCGAAGCTGGATTGGTTGATGGTGAGGAGGATCCACAATTGGCCCGAGATCGCTGGACGCGTGGCGAGCGAATCGAGTTGAGTGATGGTCTGACGGCGCAGCAGGCGATCGAGCTGGGGTTGGCCGAAGACGAAGTGCAATCTTTGGACGAAGCGTCGAAACGTACCGGTTTTGATCAGCTGCCACCTGCCCTAAGCGATCGAGGCCTGGTGCAGTTTGTCGAACGCATCGGTCGCAGCAACATGCTGGCGTTTCTGCTGCTGACGCTCGGATTTGTCATGCTGTCGTCCGAAGCGAGTGCTCCAGGGCTTGGCTTCCCCGGCTTTTTGGCCATGGTCTGTTTCGCCTTCTTCTTCTGGATCAAGTTTCTAGCCGGAACGGCGGAATGGCTCGAGTTGATCGCGTTTGTCTTGGGACTGGTCTGCATCGGGATCGAGATCTTCGTGGTGCCTGGGTTTGGTGTCTTCGGCATCGGCGGACTCGCCATGACGCTCTTGGCGGTTGTGTTGATGAGCCAAACGTTTGTGATCCCTCGTAATGTCTATCAACTGGGCGTGCTGACTCAAGGGCTTTGGATCGCATTGGGAAGCCTGGCCGGAATGATCGGTGGCGTGATTTTGATGCGTACCCTGATGCCCAACGTGCCGGTGCTGCGCGGTCTGGTCATGGAATCCCCGGACGCAGTTGCCGTGGATCTGAATGAGCGCCTGGCCGACTTTGGTGATCTACTGGGTCGACAGGGCGTATCATCGACGCCGCTGCGGCCCTCGGGCAAAGCTCGTTTTGGCGATCAGATCGTGGCCGTGGTCAGTGATGGGGCAATGATTGAATCCGACCAAGCGATTCGTGTCATCGAGGTGCAGGGCAATCGGATCGTTGTGGAGGCGATGGATAGCTGATGCCGCTGCAGTATGCGATCGGACTTCTGCTGCTGTTCTATGTCTTGGTCGTTCTTGAGTTCTTCATTCCCAGCGGAGGAATCCTGGGCGCCGGTGCTGCGTTGGCTGCTGTGGCGGCGATCGTCGTTGCCTTCACTCACAGCCTGGGCATGGGAGCAACCGTCACGATCATCTTGGGCGTGACAACTCCGCTGTTGTTCGCCGTCATGGTCCGAGTGTGGCCGCGCACGTCGATCGGTCGCATGCTCCTGAATCGTCGACCCGGCGAGTTGGCTCCGGAGCCGGCGCCCAAGACGACGCTCTCCGGTGAACCCCTAACATCGCTGGAGGGCAAACTGGGTGTCGCCAAGAGTGACCTGTTGCCCAGTGGCCGCGTTCGCGTTGATCATCACAACTTGGACGCTGTCAGTGTCGGCATGCCGATTGAGAGGGGGACGCCGGTCGTGGTGACGCGAGTCCAGGGCTCTCGAGTCACCGTGCGGCCCGCTACCGCAGACGAAATCACTGAGCAAACGTCTGATCAACCGTCGCTGGGCACGGTCGACCTGGACGAATTCTTGTCCTGACTCTTGCCAGGGACAGCCGACGGGCCAAGCGCCTGACCAGTCCATGGGGGCCGAGCAAATGGCGCAGTCATTTAGATCTCACTGGTGTCGCGAGGTGTCTCCTTTTGTTGGCGCCTCAGCTGCACGCCGATTCGGACTCACTTCACGCAAACGATTTTCCGTAAACGACTTACGTCGCATCTCGTGAATTGGGCACGGGCACTGCGTTCAGGTCTCGTGCTGACCAAGCGACGGAGGGTCGGCTGGACCACGGAGTGGTGAAATTGAACCGGCTTGATCATCAAGCCAGTGAAACAAGGATCCCAACCATGAACATGATGAAGCCCCTGATCGCCGCAGCAGCCATGATGACGATCGCTAGCCCTGCCTATGCTGGTCACAATAGCCCTCTGTACCGAGCCGCCTGTCAGTACCGCGACGCCGTCTGTGATTTTGAAGACCATGTCAATCGGACGCGTTACATCGATCGCTACGATCGCCGCTTGACCGATGACCTGGAAGATGCGACGAGCGAGCTGCGGTCGGCGGCCCGTCGCCCCGAAGAGCTGAATCGACTGTTGTATGCTTGGAACACGGTCTCCTCGCTGCACACGCGAGTCGAGTTGGCGATCTTTGATCGACCTTGCTACCCGCACAATCCGGTTCTGGAGCAATGCTTCGAGAAGGTGCGATGTGCGCTGGCGGAGTTGCAAAAGCAGATCGACTGCTTGACGGTGGCACCCCAAGTTCACCTTCCGGCACGCCATCGACATGTCGAGCCGACTCCGTTGCCGATTCCACCGGTGCCGACGCACTTCGACCCTCGGTCGGCTTGGCCAGACCGCGGCTACAGCGATCCCTACCGATCGTCACGCCGATTTGATGATCATTGGTCGCGCTCACGAGGCAGCTACAGCCATCATGGCCTGGACGCCCACGTGTTGGCACGCCCCAGTCGGTCCGTCGACCTGCCCAGCCGCCACGGGTTCAACGCTGGTCACGACCTCGATCGACTGGATCGTGGGGACGCTGGATCGGTGATCGCTTCAATGATCCTGAGTCGCTTGTTCAACTAAGCGATACACGTCACCCAGGTGCAAGGAGTGGATCGGACTTGTTGCCGGTTCACTCCTTGGCGGTGAATCGACCGCCTATCACAACTGGGACTGCGTCCCAACCCATCGAAGGCCACCGCTTCGCGGTTCTCGGAATCGCGCGCCGACGCTTCGCGGTTCTAGGAACGCTGCGATCGAAATGCCGGTGACGGGGTAGGGCCAACGGCCCGAGCCTTTGCCTAGCCCAGCCCGCAGGGCTGGGACATGCTGGTGCGTCGCGATACTTCTTTCACGTCACCTCCGCGGAGGTCGGACGCCGTAGCGGCCGGGTGGGGCGGCCCACCGAATGACGCCAAGCTTACGCCTCAAGCAAAATACTGCCCTGCGCGATCTACGCGGCCCTCCCTGAGGGCTCAGCGGAAG
>JBCCUO010000094.1:0-8687 GCA_039196805.1 Planctomycetota bacterium
AAGAGGACTCGGGCGGCCAAGAAATGAACGCTGTGGAATCCTGCCAGCGACGCTCGGTTACCCTGAAACGCCTGCAGTCAATGATTGGAGGCGACTTGGAACGCATCCTGATGAAGGCGATCGATCGTGATCCTGATCGCCGATACCAGACCGTTGAACAATTCACGGACGATGTGAAACGCTTTCTTGCCGGGGAACCAGTTAGGGCACAAGCCGATAGCCTGAGTTATCGCGCCAAAAAGTTCCTTCGACGCAATGCGATCGCGGTCGCAGCTGCTGTGACGTTCATCGCCATGTTGCTAGCCGGCGTTGCGATCACGACGCGACTTGCCATCGTCGCCCGGCGGTTCGCAGAAAATGAGACGCGACTTCGCGTCGTTGCCGAACAGCGGGAACAAACCGCGAATGAGGTTCTGCGGTTGTTTGACCAATTCATGTCCTCCTCGGACCCGCGGAAAACGGGAAACCCTGACTACCCAGCTCGCCGATTGTTGAATGAGTTTGCCCAACAGTTGCAGGCAAAAACCGCGCAGGACCCGGTCGTGGAAGCGCGATTGCTGCAGTCGTTGGCGTCCGCTCTAACAGGGCTTGGCGACTACCCCGCTGCTCGGCTGAAAGCGGAGAAAGCCGTGTCGTTGCTTTCCAAACAACTCGGTCCAGAGCACCTTTCCACGCTTGCGGCCAAGCTTCTTGTCGCTCGGGCCGCATTGCTTAATCAAGCACCGGGAATCGCCACAGCCTGGCTGCGTCAGGTGATCGAAAGCGACGATCCGACGCGAAACGACGACCCCGATTGGAATCTCATCCAATTCAATGCCCTGACGCGTTTAGCGGAAGCGGAAAGACTGCTCGAAAACCTTGATGATGCTGAATGGGCACTCGCTGTTGCAGAGAGCAAGGTGCCGCTGATCGAAGTATCGGCAAAGGCTGAGGCGAAAGACGATCTCAGACGTACTCGCCTGCAACTTCTCATCGCACAGCGTAAGTTGGAGCAAGCATTGCCGTCCGCAAGAGAGGACTACGAGAACGCCAAACAGCTCTACGGTGAGTCCGACTATCGAACCGCGGAAGCTGGCGATCTGTTGGCGTCGATTTATCTACAACAGCATCGCTTTGACTTAGCGATCGAGCTATACGAAAGCAGCTTTCGGATTTCGCGGCAACTCTTTGGCGAAGACCGACAGAACACGCTCTTGCGAGTGCTACGTCTTGCCGAGACCAATTATCTTGCGGAGAACTACGCCGCCGCCGACTCCTACTTCCGCATCTACGAGCCATTGCACTCCGCCTTGAAGCGATACGGAGGCGACCATCACCACGAGATGCTTCGAACGTGGTCGGAATGCCTGTGCAAGGTTGGCAAGTTTGATGAGGCGGAAGCATTGCTCCATCACTGCTATCTGTACCACGCCAAGGGCGGAGAGAACGCAGAAGGTGATGCTTGCACCAGCATTCAATCGCGGCTCGTCGAGCTCTTTCGTGACACAGGGCGCGATAAGTTGGCCGAGAATTGGTCAGTGCCACCAGAAACACCCTTGCACGCGGAAACAGCCGCGAAACGTGTTGGGCCAACAGGAGAAGTGACCTTAATTGCCTCCAGCTTTGTTCACGCTGCTAGGGACATGACGCACCATGCGACACGTTGGCAAGTCCGTGCAGCCGATCAGACGTTCGAGTATTCGCCGACCTTGGACGTGACAACCACCCGCCATCTTGAGCAGTTGACGATCCCAGCGGGAATCCTTTTGCCCAACGAAGAGTATTCGTGGCGCGTCGCGTATCTCGGCCGGAACCGGTTGCAATCCGTGTTTTCGCTAGAGCAAGAGCTTCAGACGGGTGAGCTTGACTATGAACTGGAACCAATTGATTTGACACGGTACTTCAACCGTGACGTTGTCCACAGTCCAGGCGATGAAAGCGAGGACCCCTTCAAGCCGGTCACCAAACAACTGGTCATCGACGGCTACCGACCAGACCCTTTGACCGATGAGGCGTTTCGTGGTGTTCCCCAAGACGGAACGATCGGGCCCCATCAACTTGGTGACTACCAAACCCACAACTCGATTCAATTGGATCGTCGAAATGACCGAGTGGTCATTGAATTGTCCCCGACGTACGTGAGTTCGTTGCGGATTTTGCTGGGTGCATTTCTCAATGGCTACCGGCGCCATGAAGATGCCCTAAAGGCTACCCTGGTCTATTCCGATGGGACGCGAAAGGAGCACCGCGTCGACTGCCCTGACTGGAACTGGAAAATCGACTTCATGGGCCAAGATTCAGAGCTGCTTCCGGCGAACATCGTGCGGAACGGACTCGATCGTGGCTATGTCAATGGAGGTGTTGAACGAGCCAACAACGCCCTGTTTGACACCCTGATCCCTGTGGACATGAGTCGCAAGTTAACTTCGATCTTGTTCGTCGCTGACGACGAGGGACCGCTGAATCCCGGAGCCCGGATCAACATCCTGGCCATCACCGGCGTCGTGCCGAAGTAGCGAGTGAGCCATTCATCCCAAGAGAGCACTCAGTTCAAGCTCCGCCTCGGCAGCCGCGATGGGCGTGATGGTTTTGCCTTGTGCAATGGTGTTCATGGTGCCGTCGCCTGATGCATTCGGCTCGCGCAAAACATGAATGACCTGTTCACTCACGTTTACCACCCGGTAGTCGATAATGCCTGCCTTGGCATACAGGCTTGCTTTACTCTGACGGTTAACATCCATTGAGCTGTCGGAAACTTCAGTTAACAAGAGCACTTCGTCCGCGACGGGGTGCCGATCTGATGGGTGATCCGCCTGGACCCAAAGCACTTCGGGTTCGGGGCGACTTTCTTGATCGGGAAGGCTCGGGCCACTTTAAGCGCGTACGCGCAACTGATTGAAGTCGGTGTTCCGAATGGACCAATGGTTCAAGAACTCGATCGTGTGGTCGTGTCGTGGGCTGGCTGGGTTCATGGCAAGAATCTCCCCATCGATCAGTTGGACTCTCTGGGGCAACTCATCGAACGCTCCCTTGGTGACCATCACGTCATATTCATCAACCGCCAGTTCAAGGATGTACTCATGCCGTTCCTTTTCGCGGTTCAGTCGGTCTCAAATATAGACGTCCCGATCCGGTGACCCGAGAGACGTCTTTGAGGTCTGGCTCGCAGGAGCCGAAGCAGTCGGCGACTGAACTTCGGACGCTGAGAATTCGAGAGGGCTCGATCGGTCTGGCAAGATTGGGCCAAAACTCAAGCCACAATCGATGCCGAACAGCTGCCCGTAGAGAGAGCGTGAACCAAAGGCCCACGCTAGCAAACTGAGAAGAGTACACCCGGAGGGATTCGAACCCCCAACCCTCGGTTCCGAAGACCGATGCGCTATCCAGTTGTGCCACGGGTGCCTGTCCTTTTGGGACGCCCGAAATTGTAGCCAGGTTCGTTTGACTCGGCTATCCCTGCGGATGCGTCTCACCTGGCTCGAAAATGCCCTGATTTGCCGGGCGATTCAAAAGCGACGGGACGGCGACCCCGTGCACCACGACCTGCATCAGGGCGATTCCGAAGATGATCATGTGCGTGGCGTAGAACGCAAACTTGTCCACGTTGTAGGCGGTCACCGGACTCTCTCCTTGAACCAGCGCCAGGCCGACCAACGCCAATAGCGCTAGAGACAACACCAGATTCGCCCAGTGCCAGCGTCGACGTCCCGCAAGCACCAGCACACCGACGACCAGCATCGGGCCGTGAGGGAAGGTCGATAGCTTGGCGATGTCGGTCACCAGGACAGTCAAGTCTCCCGGGATCACGTCGACCGTTCCACTGACCTGCAGCACCAGCGTGAGTGCAAAACTGAGCAGGATGGCAAGGTTGATCGTTAGGGCGACCAGTGCCGCCTGCGGCACACGGTCTCGCCGCTGCATCCAGTTCCACGCGCCGCGAAGCCGCGAAGGCCGATAACCGGCTATGGGACGTCCGTCCAAGACACGCTGCAAGTCATCGCGTAGTCTACCCGCGTCTTCGTAGCGGTCTTGAACGTGAGGATTGAGGCAGCGATGCACGACTTGACGAATCTCCGGTGTGATACCTGGTAACTCGGGCAGTCGCGGACAACGTCCCTCACGGAGTTGGTCCAACAGTTCCATGGTTGTGACCGCATGGTGAGGACGCTCGCCGGCCAATAGCTCGTACATGATTAGCCCCATCGCGTACACGTCGGTGTGCTTTCCGATTCGAGCCCGATCGCACTCGATTTGCTCAGGCGCCATGTACATGGGTGTGCCGAGCAACGCCGTCGTCTCGGTGAACTGCAACTCGGGATCCAGGAATCGTGCCAGGCCGAAGTCGGCAATCATCGGCTTGCCCGGAAGCTGATGACCCACTGCCGACAACTCAGGTTCATGCGATGGTGCAACCTCTTCCTGCGGCCACGTGTCGTCAAACAAAACATTGCCGGGTTTCAAGTCCAGATGAACGATCCCCGCATCGTGACAGCTGGCCAGACCGTCCGCCAAGTCGCGCATCATCCGAACGACGGCCCGAGGATTCTTCGGCCCTCGATGCTGACGGTTCCAGCTGGACAGGTCTCCTCCTTGGGCCCATCGGGTTGCCAGGAAGCAACCCCCTTCCCACTGCCCGACTTCCAAGATCTCCAGCAAATGGGGGTGCCGCAGCTGCGCCGCAATCTTGGCCTCCCGCAAAAACCGTTGTTGAGCGATCTCGCCGCGCTCCGGATCGGCTCTCGGAACTTTGATCGCAACCTCGCGGTTCAAGATCGCGTCGTGGCCCAACAAAACAGTTCCCATGCCACCGTGGCCCAAGACCCGCTGAATCTCAAAGCGACCGAGCAGTCCCTTTGCCTGTACCACTTCCTGGACTGACCAGTCGCGGGCAGCCTGGCCGGCTGGATTCGTGTTGGCCTGAGTAACCGTCGTGTCGGATGCAAACGCCTCCAGCGCCTCGGCAAATCGAAACTGCCTTTGGAGCGCACGAGAGTGTTGGGGAAAACGCCGCTCCAAGTCGGATTGAATCGCCTTGGGGTCCGAGCCCGAGTCCAGTCGGTAAGCGTGGTAGATGACGGCCAACTCGGCCGACGGCTCACCCTTCAAACCGGGGAACCGGTCGAGAACCGACTCGATTGACATGCGTTCGCCCCGCTCACTTGCTTCTGAGAGGAAAGCGAGCGCCGATCGAAGGATGCTTTCAATGGTTGGCTGCGAGGTAGGCTGATGAGACATCACCTTCCAGCGCGGATGGAGGCAAAGGGCATTCGAGTTGGTGCGGAGACTCAGACCCTAGCTTAGGACCGCATGACGTCAAGTCGATACGTCAGTGGACGTCGCGATAGTCTCCGGCATTCTGTTCCGCCAGCTTTGCCATGAAGGCACGCGTATCACCAACCAGGGTGATGCCGAAGGTATTGATCGAAACGTTTCGAAATCGATTTTCGGTGGCGATGTCTGACAAGATGTCCGCGGGTTTGACCAAGCGTCCGCACGTGGGTTGGCCATCGGACAATAGAAACACCGCCTCGACGTTGTCGTCGGCCGCCATCGCTCGCCGGAGTGCTCCGTGGGTGTTGGTGTCCCGCACCGCAATCAACTGAGAAACGAATCGCACTGCCGATTGTTTGTTGGCTTCGGTCGCAGGCTGCAGTGTCGACTGCCAAGCACCGACGCTGACGTTGTATGGCATGATGTTGAACTCAGTCTCCTCGGGCAGTTGCTGGATCGTCTGGACCAGTTCCCGCTTGGCACGCTGCAATCGCGTGAGCGACCCCGCGCGGTCGTCCATGCTTCCGCTGCAATCCAGAACGAAGACCAACCTCCGAGCGTCAATGCGAATGCCGTAATACTGAGGTGTTAGTTTGAGCGGCCGTGTTTGACTGCCGGCTTCGTCTTCCGACAAGACGATGCCGCTTGCCAACGCCACGTCTCCCGACCGCTTGTCATTGCGGTCGCCGTAAAATGCTTTCATCGCTGCGACGTCACCGGCGAAGTCCAGTTCGGTCAAGCGGTTCAAGTACAAATCGATCTCCGCCTGCAGTCGCCCGTCGAGCCGCTTGGAAAGGGCTTCCAGCACAGCGATCGCATCAGGGTGACGCATCTTGATCAAGGCACGCACGATCGCGAACCGTCGTCCATAGTGCAGATCAAATACCGGTTGATCGGACGTCTGGACCAAGTTGGGGATCAGGTCGTGACGCTGGTGATTGCCCGCTGCGTCACTGGCCAGGACTGACAATTGAACGGATGGTCCCTGGATCGCTTCGCCCAGCACCTGGGTGATGCGTGCATCTTCGGACTGGGTCATGACATCCAACAACAACGAAGCGCTGGTCAGGACATCCGCGGTGACTCCTCGCTCTACCAACAGGGAGTGCTGCCGGTAAGCATCGATCAAATCGTCGGTCGATCGGGCCAATCGATCGGGTTCTTCCGCCAGCTTTCGCAGGGTCCGCACTCGAACCAAAGCCTTCGGGCTGGTCAAGTACTTCAGCAGCCGCGATGCGGTGGTTTCGGCCGCTCGCCCCGTCGTAGGTAGAACTGCTGAGGCGACCAGCGAAATCACCAGCATGGCGACAAGTTGAATCGAGGGTCTCATGGCCACGGCACCGTCGAGCGGGAGCAAATGATCGATCGCATCCGGTCCGACCAGTTTATGCCTTTGGGCAAATCCTGACCAGAAATAGATTAAAACAGAGGAGATTCAGTCGATTCCCTTCCGATACCCCTTCCCCAATCGCCCTTCATGCCCCAATCCGTGATCGCCAATAGCATTGCCGACTCGGCAACGCTCTGCCTTGGATACGCACAACGTCTTTTGACCGACGTGACCCCGGATCAGTTCCATCGCTTTGCCCGCGTTGGCGACCAGGTGATCGAGTCGAATCATCCCGCGTTCGTGTTGGGGCACCTGAACCTTTATCCGTGTCGCGTGATCGAGCAACTGGGTGGCGACGCAACGCCGTTTCAGCCAAGCGACGCTGAAAATGAACTGTTTTCGCCCGCGGCGACGTGCGTGGACGATCCGGACGCAGCGGTCTATCCGTCGATGAATGTGACCGTCGATCGGTTTTATCAACGGTACCAGGCCGCGGTCGATCTGCTGCGAACGACCGGCGATGAACCGTTCGGAAACGAGAACCCGAACGAACGGATGCGCGCGAAGTTCGGCACCCTTGGTTCGATGCACAGCTTCTATCTGGGAGGCCACATGATGGTCCACCTGGGTCAGATGAGTGCTTGGCGACGGGCTATGGGTCTTGGGGCTGCGTAGTCTACCCGCCACAGCACGATACCCTCACCGCTAGGTTTTTCGATGACGTACCGACCGTTGACCATTCTGTTGCTGATGACCTTTTGCGTTTCACACTGTGCTGCGCAAAATGACTTCGTGCCCAACTACGACGAAGCGAAGGTGCCGTCGTATGAGTTGCCCGACCCCTTGGTCAGCGAGGCGGGCAAACCAGTCGCGACGGCCCAGCAATGGAACCAAACTCGACGTCCCGAGTTAGTGCAGCTGTTTCGTGATCACGTCTACGGCAACAGTCCCGCTCCGTGCGTGGTTCGCAGCAAGGAAGTGAGTCGTGTCGACGACGCAGCAGGCGGCACTGCGATTCGCCGCGAAGTGGACGTCTTCTTTGGCGCTGGCGACGACGCGCCGTCGATGCGTTTGTTGGTCTACACACCCGAGTCGACGTCGCACCCGGTCCCCGCTTTTCTGGGATTGAATTTCCAAGGCAACCATTCGATTGAGCCGGATGATCGGATCAGCATTCCGACGTCGTGGATGCGCGACCGAAGGAATGGCACGACCGAAGGCAACGTCGCCACCGCAGAGGGACGTGGAGTGGCCGCATCCAGGTGGTCGGTTCAGGCGATCACGCAACGCGGTTACGGCCTGGTGACCATCTACTACGGAGACATTGACCCGGACTTCGACGATGGTTTTGAGAACGGAATTCACGCCGAATTCAAGAAATGGAATCAGTCTGTTGCACCGAAAAGGAGATGGGGCAGTATCGCCGCTTGGGCCTACGGGCTGAGCCGGGCGCTCGACTACCTAGAGACCGATCCGTCGATCGATGCCACGAAGGTCGCTGTCCTGGGGCACTCGCGGCTGGGCAAGACGGCACTTTGGGCGGGCGCTTCCGATCCGCGATTCGCCATCGTGATCAGCAACAACTCGGGATGCGGCGGGGCAGCGCTGAGCCGCCGAGCGGTGGGTGAAACGGTTGGACGCATCAACACCTCGTTCCCTCACTGGTTCTGCGATCAGTTCGCTACCTACAACCAGAACGAGTCTGCTTGCCCAGTGGATCAACACCAGTTGATCGCATTGGTCGCACCACGTCCGGTCTACGTGGCCAGCGCCAGCGAAGACAAGTGGGCAGACCCGCGTGGCGAGTTTCTTGCGACCGTCCACGCTGAGCCCGTCTACCGGTTGTTGGGTACCGAAGGTTTTGGGCCATCGGGAATCCCTGAGATGCCACGTGTGAATTCACCGACTCGCGACGGTGTGATCGGTTATCACCTGCGTGACGGGAAGCACGATCTCACCGATTACGACTGGCAGCAGTACCTATCGTTTGCCGATCGCTTTCTCAAGCCGTGACGGAATCGGATGTTGAGCTTCCCGTCAAGGCTTGCCTGCCCGAGTTGACGGAGGGACTGGGGCGAGATCAGGCCGTCGTTTTGAAAGCGCCGCC
>JBCCUO010000095.1:0-8637 GCA_039196805.1 Planctomycetota bacterium
CGAGGAGCCCGATCAACCGGAAGCGCCCGAACCATCCGCCCCTGAGACCTCCGCGTCCGACTCATTCGAAGAAGGTCCGATGGGTCAAGATGACTTGGACAGCATGCTGGCTCAGTTGACCCAGCCGGATCCTGCGGCCGAGCAACCGACACCAGCCGACGAGAATCCATCCGCTGCACCTGAGTCAGAGGAACCTCAGCAGCAGCCGCAAGCGGCAAGCGAAGACACAGCCGATGACGGCGGCGAAGCCGATTCCCCTGACGACCCGTCCGACGCAGAAGGCGACATGAGCCAAGACGAACTCAACGACTTGTTCGAACAGATGGCCCAAGGCAACGCGATCACCAGCTGAGGCGCGAACCACTTGCGCCAGCCGGACATCAGCCGCAACGCGCAAGCGTGCCGGGTTCTGCCGCAATCGCAACACTCGACAGGCTGGCGCCAAGCGGATGATGTGCGTGACGCCGACCAAATCAGCCGCAACGCGCAAGCGGGCCGGATTCTGCCGCAATCGCAACACCCGACAGGCTGGCGCCAAGCGGATGATGTGCGTGACGCCAACCAAATCAGCCGCAACGCGCAAGCGCGCGCAAGCGTGCCGGGTTCTTCCGCGCTCGCAACACCCAACAGGCTGGCGCCAAGCGGATGATGGCGTTAGTCCTCGTCGCCCTGCAAATGCCAATCGGTGCCGTCCGCCATGATGCTGGCGTTGATCTCCAACAGTTGCGTCTTCATCCGCTCGAGTACCTCGGGGTGTTGGCTCGCCAGATCGATGTTCTGCTGAGGATCCGACTGCAAGTCGAACAAGCGATAGTTCGTGTAGCCTCCACGTTTGAGCAGCGGAATCCAAGCCTCTTGGAACAGGTTGTCGGTCGATAGTTCGTAGTCGGGATCGGCCACCAGCGAATACTTTCCGTCCCGCATCGCCACGATGGGACGAGCCTTCTGCAGGTGCCAGAACAGGGGTTGATGCCGCGAGAATTCCCCCGTTGATGTCAGCAAAGGTGCCAGGTTTGATCCGTCCAAGTGACATTCCGGGGGATCGATTCCTAGCAATCCGCAGACCGTTGGTAGCACATCGACCAGCCCCGCCGGCTCGGGCGACACGACCGAAGCGGGAATCGTGCCAGGCCAATGAAAGATCCCCGGAACGCGGATTCCCCCTTCCCAGTTCATTCCCTTACGACCCCGCAAGCCTCCAGTGCGATCGTCGCGATAGCTACCGTTGTCCGAGGCATAGATGATCAGTGTCTGCTCAAAGACGCCCATCGATTTTAGCTGGGCGACCAGTCTTCCGATCGCGCGATCGGTGTTGTCGATGGTCCCGGAATAGATCGCGGCCTTGTCCTTGGTCTTCCCGTACTCGGAGACGATCTCCTCAGGTGCAGCGATCGGTGCGTGCGGTTCGTGAAACCAAACGTTCAGAAAAAAGGGTTGACGGTTCTCGCTTGTCGTCTTGTGTTGTTGCAGCCAACCAATCGCTTCGTCGGCCACCAGCTGGCACGAATACCCTTCCGTCTCGCCAACCGGTTTGCCGTTACGAATGAAGTTATCTGGGTTGCGGTGACTCGGCTGGGCGTTGTTCCAGGTGGCAAACCAATGGTCAAACCCATGTTTGTCGGGCGTTGGCTTCGGAATCACTTCAGACGTCAATCCCAGGTGCCACTTCCCAACGTGCGCGGTCGCATAGCCCGTCGACTTCAACACCTCGGCCAGCGTGACCTCACTCGGAAGCAGATGCGATCGCTGCGAGGGATCATGAATCCAGCTGTAGACCCCGGTGCGGATATGATGCCGGCCGGTCATCAACGTGGCTCGCGAAGGCGAACAGACCGCGCACCCGGAATAGAAATCGCTAAATCGTGTCCCCCCGGCTGCCAACGCATCGATGTTGGGCGTTCGCACCGGACCGTTGTAACAACCAACGTCTTGGAAACCCAAGTCATCAGCCAACAACATCACCACGTTTGGCAACTCGTCTGCTGAAACAGGTTTCGCAAAACCTGCCAACATGCAGTTGGCGGCAACGAGGACAGACAACAACGACGGACGCATGGAATTCGACCTCAGTGAACACGGTCAGGACAACGAACTCGCCTATGTTAGCTCGCCGTGACAGACCTCGGGTGCATGGCCAGTCAGAGAGTCGACTCCCAGCCCATCCCCTGATTTGTTAGTTTGCCGACACAGTCACTCCACTCTTCAGGTCGCCAGGAAACGAATCGCCCATCATGCCCGACACGTTCACCCCTGGACCCTCGGAAAACACGCTTCGCGACGCAGGCGGCAAGGTGGTGAATATTCCCGAGGGATGGAGCTTGCTGCCGCCAGGCGACGCCGCGATGACCCGCCGCGTGAAGGCCGCCGGCCCCCACATGCTTGTTCAGGAAAAGAGGGGCCGCCGGACCTTCTCGCGAGGCGTCTGGGCACCATCAAAGACGATCGAAGCGATCCGCGTCGACCTGGATGCCGAGCGTGCCAAGCCGTCCTACGCCAAACGACGCGCGGCTGATGCGGCACGTCGCGAGAAGGTGCAATCTCAATACGTCGAGGACTTCGAATCCGCGGTGCGAGCGTATCTGAACTTCGATGCAATGTTCGCCGAATTGGCTCATAGGATGGCGGCCTTGATTGCCAAGCACGCGACGCCGGTGGGCAGCGGAACAGTCGCTCGAACGAAACGGATTCCGATCAACCAACGCGCTGAAGCAGCGGTGATCGCATGGATGCGGCATCAAACGACCGCCTACGACTCAATGGAAATACCTCGAGTCAAAGGCAAGCGCCGCGAGGTCAGGCGCATGCTCGCGCAACGTTCCAAGCAATTGCTGCAAAGCTACCGGCGTGGCGACGCGCCCGCTCCGGACTGCCCGCTGCAGTCTGCCGTACAAGCTCGCTAAGTCTTTCACCCGAATCGGCATCGACTGACAGCGTGTTGAGCAAGTCGCTACGATGTTCGCAGCTCTCGAAGTCAACTTGCGCCGGTGAAGGGCACGCATGGAATTGCTAGACAACCTGTTTGAACCAGAGCATTGCATCCTGGAGTTGGAAGCATCGGATCTTCCCGATGCGATCCGAGGTGCAATGAAGATCCTGGTTCAGCGCGACCAGCTGAGCCAGGAGCAGAGCGAAACGATCACCGCCAAGCTGCTGCAGCGAGAAGCAGTGACTGCGACCGCGATCGGTCAGGCAGTTGCGGTTCCGCACGCCTATGATGACATCCTAGATCATCCGCTGGTCGTTTTCGCTCGCCTCACCGATCCGATCAACGCCGGTTCACTTGATGGTGTCGCTGTCGAATTCGTGTTCTTGCTGATCGGACCCACATCGGCAACCGCTCGGCACATCGACTCGTTGGCGACGATCGCAAGGTTCACGAACGATACGGAATCGCGGTACGAACTACGGCACATCAAGGACCACTCGGGGTTGAAGGAGGCGTACCTTCACTTCAAGTCGCGAATCACAACCACGCTCCCCAAGGCGGTCAAGCGGACCGAAGGCGTTGACTGGACAGGCCGATTCGCCGGAGGAATGGTGGACGACTGGCGTCGCCGACTGCCCCACTATCGCAGTGACTTCAAAGATGGCGTACACGCCAAGAGTTTGGCGTCGATCATGTTCATGTTCTTTGCATGCCTGGCGCCCACGGTAACGTTCGGCGGTGTGATCGGTGTCGGAACCGGTGGCCAGATCGGAGCGGTGGAAACGATCATCGCCACCACCATCGGCGGCATCCTGTACGCGCTGCTGTCGGGTCAGCCGCTCAACATCCTGGGAACGACAGGTCCCTTGTTGGCGTTCATCACGACGCTCTACGTGCTGTGCCTGCGCTTTGACGTGCCATTCCTACCAACCTACTGTTGGGTCAGTATCTGGACCGGCGCGTTGGTTCTATTGATGTCGGTTTGTGACGCCAGTTTCTTGATGCGTTACTTCACTCGGTTCACCGACGAGATCTTCGCAGCTCTGATTGCGATGATCTTCATTTTCGAGGCCCTGTCCTCGCTGGCCCGTGAAGCCGACGGCATCACCACGATGGCCGATCCCTCGACGCCGCTGCTGACGTTACTGCTAGCGCTCGGCACGCTGTATCTGGCCATGAACCTGCAAGCGTTTCGCCGCAGCCGATTCCTCCTGCCTTGGATGCGCGAGTTCCTGGGCGACTTCGGGCCCACGATCGCACTGGTGGCGATGAGTGGCATCGCGTTTTGGCTTTCCAACATCAATCTGACGCAGCTGCAAATCCCCAGCGAGTTCTCGACAACAGCCGACCGAGCCTGGCTGGTCAATCCGTTTGATGCTCCCCAGTGGATTTGGCTGGCCGCCGCGGTTCCCGGGTTGCTGGGCGCCGTGCTGGTCTTCCTGGACCAGAACATCACGGCACGATTGGTCAACAGCCCCGATCACAAGCTGCACAAAGGTCCCGGGTATCACTGGGACTTGGCGGTGGTAGGCACGATCAATGCCGTCTTCTCCTTGTTCGGCTTGCCGTGGCTGGTTGCCGCCACGGTGAGATCACTGACTCACGTAAGGTCCCTTTCCGATGTGGAAGAGCAGGTCACCCGCGATGGGACTCGCTACGACCGAATCTTGCACGTTCGAGAAAACCGAATCACAGGATTGATGATTCATGTCGGCATCGGTCTATCGCTGCTGGCGCTTCCGCTGTTGAAGCTGGTCCCGATGGCGGTGCTGTACGGCATGTTCCTGTTCATGGGCCTGATGACAACGCGCGGGAACCAGTTCTTTGAACGACTAATGCTGTTTCCAATGGATAGTTCTCTGTATCCACAAACGCACTACATGCGCCGCGTCCCCACACCGGTTGTCCACCTGTTCACAGCGATCCAGTTGGCCAGCCTGGGGACGCTCTGGCTGATCAAGAGCAGTGCGATCGCGATCGTCTTCCCCGTGTTCATCGCCATGTTGGTCCCGGTCCGCTTGATCGTCGGCAAGCTGATCAAACAAGAACACCTCGCGGCGCTTGACGCTGACGAGCTCCCCCAAGACATCGGCAACTAAACGATGCAGATTGCAGTCACGGGTGGTTCCGGGTTCCTGGGTCGCTACTTGATCGACCGGTTGTTGAACGACGAAACGAACCAGGTGCGTGCCTGGTCTCGCCATCCCCATCAACAGAAACAGCACGCGCGTCTCGAGTGGATCGAGGGGCAGCTCGGCGACGAACAGGCGACAACAGGACTGGTCAAGGGCTGCGACGCCGTCGTTCACTGTGCGTTGTCACGTAGCGGCGGCTTCATGGATCACCCCGAAGACCCGGTCGGCTACTTTCAGATCAACGGCACGGGATCATTGGCCTTGATAGAAACGGCGCGAGTTCACGGCGTCGAGCGATTCGTTTTCGTGTCCTCGGGAGCCGTTCATCAGCACGTGTTGCCGAATCACGCGTTGGATGAAACGCATCCCCAACACCCGATGTCGATGTATGGTGTCGCCAAAGCCAGCGTGGAATCCATGATCCACGCTTACGGGCTGACGGGAAAACTCAACTGCTGCACCGTGCGGCCTCCATCCATCTACGGCACGGCGTCCCCGGTCGAACAGAGCAAGTGGTTCCACCTAATCCAGCAGATCAAGTCAGGCCAAGACGTCGAGGCGACCGGCGGCAGCAAGACGGTTCACGCCGACGACGTCTGCACCGCAATCCAACTTTTGCTGACCACTGACGAAGAAGTCGCTGGTGAGACGTTCAACTGCTGCGACCGGATGATCAGTGACTGGGAAGTCGCCCACATCGCCAAACGCATTCTCGATTCGGCTAGCCGAATCAACGGTCAAGCCAAACAAGCCAAGCACGCCATCGTGACGGATAAGATCGAATCGCTAGGCTTGAGCTTCGGCGGTACACCAAAATTGGAAGCAACGATCACAGAAATTGCTGCCCAACCGTCGTCCACTCTTCGTCTTCGCGGATCGTAGCAGCTGACGAACTTGGCACCCCTCGCCCCGCTTCGGGGAGAGGGGCTGGGGGTGAGGGGCTCATACGTCTGGCATTGCATCGGGGTCGACGGCAACAGAGCGGCCAACCTACATATTCGTTCCCAACTTCGCTCTGCACCGGCCCCCGCATCCCTCAGCCCTTCTCCCCCGCAAAGCCGGGAGGAGAAGGGAGCCAGCGCGAGATGTGGAGACACCAAAGCCCTCCGGGAGAGTCGGACGTTTGGACGGCCGGAAAGGGCGTTCTTGGCGGTGCCTATCCGCCAAGATTTAACGTCGCTGCGATCCCTACCCATGTCATGCAGTGAAATGGCACGACTCGTTGCAGGATAGACCTACGCAGCAACGGCAACCGCCGAGCGTGGACGGCGCGCTGTCGCTAGCCCGTAGCTGCCAAACAACAAGGCCGAGTAGAACAGGTCGCCCGCCACCGTGTACTGAAAGAACGGAACCGCCACGGTGTAGCAGCGCATCAAGCCGGCCCATGTTGGCTCGTAGTAGACGGCCCAGTGCCCCAAGTTGGTCGCCACGAAAAACAACACCGAACCGACCACCGAGGCTGCTGCCACTCCGCCGATCCGCGCCAGGACCGAGCTGTCTGCCAAACGCCGCAGCTGATGCCCCAGCAGCACATTGATCACCAGGCAGCCATACACCAACGCCGCCAAAGGGTGGAAGCCGATCACAACGTCGCTGACCAGCATGATTGTCACGACCAACAAGGCAGATGCCCATCGCGACGCCAACCAAGCACCACCAGCAAGCCCAACTGCCGCGACGGGCGTGAAGTTGGGGGGATGAGGCAACCAGCGCGCGGCGATCGCCAGCACTACCAACCCGCCCAAACAAGCAAGGTTGCCCGTCGAAACGCGGCGAAAGGAAGCGGTCAGGCGAGCAATGAAGTCAGGCATGCGATCAATCAGCAAACGGTAGGACGGTCGAATCGAGCCAGTATTCGAGATTGCCAACCACCTGTCAACGGAACCGTAAGTCGATCGCAGCAGCGAACGACCAAAGGGCGGGGAGAAGAACGGGACAACGGAAAATTGAAGGGACAGGGAGATGGAAGTGCCGCGCGGGGATTGAAAATAGATTGGGAGAGAGGAGTCCAGGATCGGGAGGACAGAAGGACGGAGAGGGGACAGAAAAATGAGAGTGCGGAGGGGAAGTGGGGAGTAGTGAGTGGAGAGTGGGGAGTGACCTTCTTCACTCTCCCTCGGGAAGAGTCGGTCTCTCAGGGCGCCTCTCAGGGCCGGAGAGGGTTCGAACTGAACGCCCTCCCCGGGCCTGAGAGCCCGACCCTCCCGCAAGCGGGAGGGTGAAATCGATCTTGCTTCTTCTCTGCTAACCGCTAACAGCCAACCGCTTCTTCCCGCCAATCGCTGACTGCCCTCTTCCTCTGGCCAACAGCTAAAAGCCAACCGCTAATCGCTTCTTCCTCCCGCTGACCGCTCAAAGCTACTCGATGCAAAACAGATGCTTCGCGCCGCGGATGAAGAGCTGATGGTCGACGGGTGCCGGCGTCGCGTCGATCGTTTCGCCCATCGAGTTGGTGGCCACGATCTGCAGGTCTTCACTGTCCTTGATCACCACAACAGTGCCATCGCGATCGGAAAGGTAGATGTGTCCGCCCGCGGCGACCGGCGACGCGTAGATGTTGTCCAGGTTGCGAATTCGTCTGGCCGTGTAGTACGGCTTGCCGGTGCGGGCATCGACACACGACAGCTGCCCACTCTTTTGTTTATGAAAGTAGAGTCGGCCTTCGGAGAGCAGCAGCGAGGCGATATCGGGTGTGTCTCGCTCGATGGTCCAGGCGACCTGCGATGTCCCCTCGATGTCGCCCTCACCATCCAATCGAAAAGCACCCAGATACGCGCCACGAAAGCCGCTGCCAACAAAGACGAGGTCATCCATCTGCACCGGAGAGGCGACGGGACGCTGCGTTTGACCTCCACAGCTCCATAGCTCAGCTCCTGTTTCTAGATCGTACGCCCGCGCCTTGGTCTGGCCGTTCATGATGATCTGCTTTTTACCAGCATGCTCAACAATCAATGGTGTCGCCCAGTTCGTTGGCTCGTCCCTGGGCACGTTCCAAACGTTCTCGCCAGTCGTTTTGTTGATGGCGTACAGGAAGGATTGGCCTTCGTGATCCCAGGGCAAGATCAGCAGATGATCCACCAACGTCGGTGAGCTTCCTTCACCAAACGCATTGCGAGTGGTCATGGGTGGGAAGTCGTCACGCTTCCAAACCAGATCGCCGGACATCGTGTAGCAGTAGACGCCGCGCGAACCAAACGAAGCGTACACATGCTTGCCGTCGGTGCACGGAGATGCAGAGGCAAAGCCGTTGGTCGAATGAGTGTCCTGATGAGGTCTCGCGACGGTCGCCACACGTCGCCAGACTTCTTCACCTGATTGCCGGTCGTAGCAAAGCAACACGAACTGGTGCGCGGAGCGGCTGGCGTTCCCTTGCGGGATCGCGGTGACGACAAACACTTGGTCGTCCCAAATCACCGGTGACCCGGCCCCTTCACCAGGCACCGCAACCTTCCACTTGACGTTCTGCGTGGCGCTGAAGCTTGTCGGAGGCGTTGCGTTGGCGGCAACACCGTTTCCATCGACTCCCCGCCAATGCCCCCAGTTGTCTGCCAAAGCTTGGCTTACCGTCGTGACGGC
>JBCCUO010000096.1:0-8613 GCA_039196805.1 Planctomycetota bacterium
CTCGACGCGTTGAGTTATTCCATGAACGGTTCGGTCACTTTCATGACTCGCGATCGATTACGAGCACCGTCGCTGCGCGACTGAGCAGGAGCACGAGATAACTTGTTGGGCATGTTGCGAATGAGACCCGCAGGCTGGCGCCAGGCGGCTGATGATGATTGTGCTGTTTCGAGACCCGCAGGCTGGCGCCAGGCGGCTGATGATTGTGCTGTTTTGAGACCCGCAGGCTGGCGCACGGCGGCTGATGTTGGGTGTTGGTCGTCGAGTTAGTCTTCTTCAGGAATTGGAATCTGTTCGTCGTCCTCGCCACGTCGGGCGTTAACGATTCGCTTGGCCAAGTCGTCGGGGCGGTGGGCCTTGGAAAGCGCGTCTTCGACGGTGATCTTTTCTTCTTGCCAGTGCCCGAACAGGGCGTCATCCATCAGCTGCATGCCGAACTTGGCACCGGTCTGCATCGAACTGTTGATTCGGAAGGTTTTGTTTTCGCGGATCAGGTTTGAAATCCCCGGCGTCACGACCAGGACTTCGTATGCCGCACAGCGACCGCCACCGATTCGCGGCAGCAGCGTTTGAGCGACCACGCCAATCAGCGTGCTGGCCAGCTGGGTTCGGATTTGGTCCTGCAAGTTGCCGGGGAAGGCATCAATGATTCGGTTAACCGTGCCTTGGGCGCTATTGGTATGCAGCGTTCCAAAGACGACGTGACCGGTTTCGGCCGCGCTGATTGCCGCCTCAATCGTCTCCAAGTCTCGTAGCTCGCCAACCAGGATGACATCCGGGTCTTGCCGCAAGGCTCGCCGGATCGCCTCGGAGAAACTGGGGACGTCGACGCCCACTTCTCGCTGGTTGATCGTGCTCTCTTTGTGGTCGTGATAAAACTCGATCGGGTCTTCGATGGTGATGATGTGGTGGTCAATCGTCTCGTTCAGCAAGTTGATCAAGCTTGCCAGCGTGGTGCTCTTTCCCGATCCGGTTGGCCCGGTCACCAAGAACAATCCACGAGGTCGGTGGATCATCTTGACGACCGATTCGGGCAAGCCGAGTTGCTCGGTGGTCAGTTTGTCGTTGGGAATCTGACGCAGCACCATCGAAATGAAGCCGCGCTGCTTGAAGACGGAAACTCGGAACCGAGCCAGTTCGCCAAACGCGAACCCAAAGTCGGCGCTCCCCGTCTCTTGCAGTTCTCGTTGACACCTTTCGGGCGTGATGCTTTTCATCAGCCCAACGGCGTCTTCCGCCTCAAGTGTCTTTGTGTCCAGTTTCCTCATCCGCCCATGCAGGCGAAACACCGGCGGTTGTCCGACGACGATATGGATGTCGCTGACCCCCTGTTTCACGGCGGCCGACAACAGTTTGTCGATCAGAACGGTTGCCACAGGTGGGTCTACTCCGGTGTAGCGGGCGTTCCTGCCGTGCGTCTCCGTTCATCTTGTCGCCCGTGCCGGCATTCTTGCCGCACTAGGTACCAAGGTTTGAATCGTCCGAGGGCGAGGGAATCCCTTGCAGTGAGTTTGGTGTTGTAACGCGATCGACGCGTCCATCCTGGGTGGCTGCTCAATCAGCTGAACGTCATTGGACCCGGGATCGATTTGTCGTTGATGTTGTGGTGATGAAGATAAGCGGCAGCGGACTGCCGAAAGCCGTCCGCAAACAGGTCGGCGAATAGGGTCTTTGGTTTGCGTCCTCCAAGACTAATTGCTGGGTCGCAATTTTCTTGCCGGACGTCTCGATTATTGCCCGAAGTTGCACGCAGGAAAGGAAGTGTGGGGCAGCGGACGCCGCAGTCAACGC
The DNA here is from genome assembly GCA_039196805.1 of Planctomycetota bacterium. Classification (GTDB taxonomy): domain Bacteria; phylum Planctomycetota; class Planctomycetia; order Pirellulales; family Pirellulaceae; genus JBCCUO01. Next base: position 1,792 of record JBCCUO010000096.1, read on the forward strand.
TTGCAGGCCGAACGGTCTCCAGAACATCTGATTCCCCGATGGGCCGGAGAGCCGGAATTCGGGTCCTTCCGCGTTTCCTGAAAAGACCCGCCCGAAGGGGCTATTTGGCGTTGACCGATGGGACTGAGATGGCCGGCACCGCAAACGAAGAATCGGGTCTGCTTTTGGAGGCCGGCGCTTGCTCCTAGAGCGAATCGAGTTCCTTCACCAGGTGGCCCATGGCGACGTCTTCCTGCTCCGTCTTTTTGGCGACGCGATAGACCTCCTCGAAAGTGGTGATCCCACGGATCACTTTCAGCATGCCATCGGCGTAAAGCGTTGACATACCGTTCTTTATGCCTTCCATCCGGATTTCTTTCGTGGTCGCACCTTTGAACATCAACTCACGCAGCTTGTTGTTGATCAGCATCAGTTCATAGATGCCGATCCGACCGCGGTATCCCTTGCGTCCGCAGTAGGTGCAACCCTTGCCCCTGGCGAACTCAGCTTGCTTGATCATCTCGGGCGGCAGGCCCGAATCTGCGATCACACTCGCGGGTGGCTGATAGCGTACCTTACAGCGGGGGCAGATGGTCCGCACCAATCGCTGCGCCAGGATCGCGATCACCGAACTTGCCACCATATAGGATGGCACACCTATGTCCACCATTCTAGATACAGCACTGGGCGCATCGTTCGTGTGCAGTGTGCTAAATACCAGGTGTCCAGTGAGTGAGGCTTGAATTCCCATCGAAGCCGTCTCGTGATCCCGCATTTCGCCGACCAGAATGATGTTCGGTGCTTGGCGGAGCATCGAGCGAATGATGCGGGCAAAGTCGAGTCCGATTTGGTGCTTCACTTCGACCTGATTGATCCCCGGTAAGTAGTATTCGACGGGGTCTTCGGCGGTGATGATTTTGCGGTCGGGCCGGTTCAGCGCGTTCAGCGCGGCATACAGCGTGGTGGTCTTTCCCGACCCGGTTGGGCCGGTCACCAAGATGATGCCGTTGGGCCGCCGGATCAGCGAGTTGAAGTTACGGAAGTCTCGTTCGGAGAGTCCCAGCTGGCGGACGCCGACCTTGATGTTATCCTTGTCCAACAGCCTCATGACGGCGGATTGGCCATGGTTGGTCGGAATGATGCTGACCCGCAGTTCCAGCTGCTTGTCGCCGACGTTGATCTTGATCCGGCCGTCGGTAGGGCGGCGCTTTTCCGAGATGTCGATCTTGGACAGGATCTTGATGCGGGCAATGATGGCCGACAGCATCCGGCGGGGGGCACTCTCGCGCTCGACGCATACGCCATCAATTCGATAGCGGATGCGAACGCGGTCCTCGAACGGCTCGACGTGGATGTCGCTGGCCCGTAGCTGCAGGGCCTCGCCAATCATCAAGTTCACCAGTTTGATCACCGGTGCACTGTTGTCATCATCGTCGTCGTCGGCAGCCGCCTCGTCGCCCGATTCGGTCTCGGTAAAGTCGATCGCGGTGTCGGTGAACTCCTGCAGCATCGAGTCGGCCGATTCCCCTTCGACCTGACCGTAGTAGTTGTTGATCGCCCCCAGAATCGACTCACGAGGAGCCAGAGCGGTCTCGATCTTGCGGTTCAGGATGAAACGCAGCTTCTCGATCGTCTCCAGATCAAAGGGGTCCGCGATCAGGATCTGCAGGGCGCCATCCTCGTCCCGGTACGGCATGACGACGTTTTCTCGGGCCACCGACTCGGGGACCAGCTCGATGACCGCTTCGGGGATGCGGACCTCGCGGAGGTCGACGTAGTCGATCTTGTGAAACTCGGCCAACGCCTTCGCGACATCTTCCGGACTGGCGTACTCCATCTTCACCAGGACTTCGCCCACGTCGGTGTCGGTGTCCCTGGAGATCTGATCAGCTTCGGCCAGCTGTTCGTTGCTGATCACGCCTTGCTTGATCAGCAAGCCGGTGAAATCTGAAAGCGTATTGCTCATCGCACGGAGTCCCGACGGTGTCGCGAACGGGTGGGTCGATCAACGACCCACGTCGCAAAGATTGGAAAAGACGAGGTATTACAGGATAACATCGCCAGCCCGAACCCGCAGCACGATTCGCGGCGGTTTCGCCGGGAGGGGGCGAGGAGGAGGGAAGCGGGGAGAGTGCCGAGAGTCGAGAGCTGAGAGCTGAGAGCTGAGAGCTGATCGCTGATCGCTACGACGTGCGATGTGGCGGCGGAGCCGCCGGTGAAGTGCGTCCCACGGGAGAGCGATGGAACGAGCGGCATCCCAACCAGAAGCGTCAGCGAAGGATCCTTCGTCATGTCACTCGTCACTCGCCACTCGCCACTCGCCACTCGCCACTCGCCACTCGCCACTCGCCACTCGCCACTCGCCACTCGCTGACCGCCAACCGCTTCTTCCCCCCAGTCCTCATAACCCTCGTGACCGTGGCGGTGCTTTGCATCAGGCGATGGGATCGCGTTTGGGACCTGCAAACGGGTGGGAATTGGAATAGCTTGGGTTAGATGGGACCGTTTTGAACGCCTCTGTATCCGATGCCCACGCCGTGTCTTCTGCCGTCGACTCCGATTCACGATCCACTGCGCCGATTTCCTCGGTCGCGGCGCGTATTGCTGCGATCGCGCAGGCAGCCAGCAATCGGCCTGAGTTTTTGAAAAGGCTGGCCGAGGAACTGGCCGAACAGGTGAACGCGACGCTGATCGCGGTCAGCCCCGCGCCGGATCAGCAGCCGATCATGTTGGTGGTCGATCCACTGTCAGCTCAAGCCGTCGGTCGACCGTCGCTGACAGCGATGCTGCACCGCGCCCTTCCCAGCGTGACCGCATGCGACCTTGCGATGGAAGAATCGCACAATCGCTCCGTTGACGTTGCAGCGTCTGCCCAGCTGCGCGGACTGACGGTCGAACTGTCGCCGGCTCCACAACGATCAGCCATGGTGGTCGTGTTGGCACCATCGGCGACCGGCCCGAAGGACCAGATCGCCAGCCTGAAGATCGTGAGTGGCTACGCGTCGGCGGTTCGCGATCACTGGCACCAGGACGCGAACGCCCAAGCGATGCAGGAAGAGCGGAGACTCACGCAGCAAGGTTCAGGACCTGCATTGATTGGTGACCACGACGTGCCGAGCGCTACCGATTCGCCGGGCGAGGAAGCAGATTCGTCGGCGTTGGCGGCGCGATCGGATCTGCGGTCCTTTCACCGCTCCTTGGATTCCACCGCGACGGCCTATCGAATCGCTAACGCTGCGACGCGGTTGCTTGGCGCCGAACGCGCCATGGTGCTGTTGCCCCAAGGGCGATCCATGATCGCTCGAGCGGTCAGCGGAGCGTTGGTGGTCGACCGACGCAGTTCGGCCGTTCGGGCCGCTCAGCAACTCGCCGATCGGGCGGTCGTGTTGGGACGGCCCTTGTTGTCGACCGAGGACCGACTGGATCTGCCTCCGCAAGTCTCGGAGGCCTTGGACGATTACCTGGACGCCAACGACGTCAGCGACTGCATCGCGATCGGGTTGGTCGACCACGAACCGTCTGGCGACGACCCTGATGATCGACTGGATGCACCTGAGTCTCATACGTCGTCCGGCAAGGCTTCGTCAGGGTCCGCTGGCCGGGGAGAGCTTCAGGGCATGCTTCTGTTGGAGTGGTTTGCGGGCGATTCACCCAAGCAACTAACAGCGGCGATCAGCGTGGTTGCTAACGAAGCGGTGCTGGCGCTGCGCAACGCGCGACAACACGAGCGGATTTTTGGCCGCAGACTACTGACAGCCATCGGTCGTTTGGTTCCGGCCCGAGTTCGCGGCTACGTTTGGGCAGGCCTGGTGATAGCGATTGCTTTGCTGGTTGCGTCGTTCTGGATTCAGGTGGACCACACCGTGGTGGCCACAGGGACGTTGCAGCTTCGTCAACAGCGGCATGTGTATGCTCCAGTCGACGGGGTAGTACGGGAGGTCCTGGTCAGCGATGGGCAAGAAGTCTTGGCTGACGCTCCAGTGATCAAGCTGGATGCCCCGGATCTGCGAGCAAGGCATGACCAAGTGTCCGGCGAGATACAAACACTGGCCACGCGACTGGCTTCGATCAGTTCCCAACGACTTGCCGGTCTTAGTGATCCCAGTCAGGTAGCCAGGTTGGCGGCCGAAGTCGGACAGGTCGACTCGGAGCTGGAGAACGCTCGCCGACGGCTGGCGATTTTGGACCAGCAGATGCAACAGTTGACCCTGGTCGCTCCGATATCAGGCACCGTGATCGGCTGGCGGTTGGACCAGCGACTGGCGAATCGTCCGGTCGCCCGTGGCAACCAGCTGCTCAGCATCGCCGATCCAGCGGGGGAGTGGACTCTGCAGCTGACGGTACCCGATCGACAATCAGGAGCGGTCATCTCAGCACTTAAACAACGCGAAGAACTGGAGGTTCGTTTCGCGGTCGCAACACTGGCCGACCAGACCTTCGACGCACGGCTCTGTGAACTGGCAACTGCTGCCCGCTTGGATCATCTGGGCGACTACGTCGTTGATGCCCAAGCCAACGTCCCGCACGATTCATTGGCGTCGGTCGCGGTGATTCCCGGCGCGGAAGTGACCGCTCATATCCGCTGCCAGCCGCGATCCCTGCTGAGCAGCTGGTTCAGCGATGCGATCGACTTCTTCCATCGTCACGTTCTGTTTCGGCTACGTTGATTTGGGACATCAGATTTCCGCACGACCGGCGCCGCCACCGAAGCGGTCATCCAACCACAGCGTCGCCGATGCGGCGTTGGCGGTACGGTGCCGACCAGACTTGCAATGGACACAGTACGACCACCGGCACGAATCGGCGGTCGTGGTCAAGGATCCGGTCGCGAACGAGTATCATCGACTTCGCCCCGACGAAGCATTTGTGCTCCACTCACTGACGGATGATGTCAGTTTGTCTGAGCTGCGACGCTGCTATGAACAGCGTTTTGCACCTGAGAGAGTCACCGAAGCTGAACTGAACGCGCTGTTGCTACGTCTGCATCGACTTGGCCTAACAGCGTCGACTGCGCCGGGGCAAGGTGGTCGGCTTCATCGCCGACTCAAGATCAAGCAACGCAAGGACTTGCTCCAGCGGTTGACCAATCTGTTGGTGATCCGATTTGGTGGCGTTGATCCGCGGCGGCTATTGGACCTGGTCTATCCTTGGGTGCAACCTGTCTTTTCGTTGGGCGGACTACTGATTGCCGTCGGGATTTGCGGAGCCGCCCTGGTCCAGTTTGCTACTCACCACCGGCGTTTTTGGTCCGAGTTGCCGGCCGCCGATCAGTGGCTGCGCGCAGACCAGCTGCTGTTGCTGATGCTGGTGATTGGATCGACGAAGGTCCTGCATGAGCTGGGCCATGCGATGGTCTGTCGTCATTTCGGGCGCGAATGCCACACGATCGGTCCGATGCTTCTGGTATTCACACCCGCTCTCTACTGTGACACTTCCGATTCTTGGATGCTACCGCAGCGTTGGAAGCGAGCGATGGTGGGGATGGCGGGTGTGGCGACAGAGGTTCTGATCGCCGCGGCGGCCACGCTGGTTTGGGCCGGCTCGGGCCCTGGTGTCGTGCACGCGTTGGCGATGAACGTGATGCTGGTCTGTTCGGTCAGTACCGTGGTGTTCAACGCCAATCCGCTGCTCCGTTATGACGGCTATTACGTGCTCTCGGATTGGTGGGACATCCCCAACTTGTCGCAGGTGGCGCGCGACGAGGCGATGCTTGCTTTGAAGCGATGGGGGCTAGCGATCGACGAACCGGCAAAACACACGAGGGCAACCAGTCAGCGTGTTTGCCTGGTTATCTATCACTTGTTGGCCACAGTCTACCGCTGGGTCTTGACGCTCTGCATCCTGTGGTTTGTTTGGATCGGACTGCGGCCGATCGGCCTGGAGTCGATTGGCAAGAGCGTCGCAGTGTTGATCATGTGTGGGTTGTTGATCGCGACGGTTCGTCCAGCAGTTGCGATCCTTCGAGATCCACTCAGACGGAAAGGCTGGCGGCTGGCCGGAATCATTCGACTGGCCGGTTGCGGGTTGTTGATGACCGGTTTGTGCTTCGTGCCTTGGTCCGGGCGATTAATTGTTTCGGGTCGGTTGGTCCCGGCAGAAGAGGAACGCGTGTACGTTCAGACGCCAGGCCACTTGGACCAATTCCTGGCGCGCGTTGGAGATCCGGTGCGGATCGGGGATGTGATCGCCGTGCTGCGAAACCTTCCCGCAGAAGAGGAGTTGGTCGTCGCCGAAGGGAAGCTTGCCAAGCAACAGCAACTGGTCGAATCGTTGCGTTCCGGACGCTACGGCGACCCGGTATTGGCGGCTCAGTTGCCCGCTGCGGAATCGACACTGAAGACGCTAACTCAGCGCGTCGAATCACAGCGGGCGCGCGTTAACGGGCTGACAATCGTGGCATCCCAAACGGGCCGATTGCTGGGTCCGCCGCGGCGTTTTCTGCCTCCTCAGGCCGATCACCTCGTCTTGGTTCAGTGGACGGGCGACCCAACGGCATCCGAGAATCAAGGTGGGTTTCTGGAAACGGGAACGGAGCTGTTTAGCATCATTCCGATGCAAGAAGGCTGGGTCGCCGAAGCAATTGTCGACCAGTCCGAAATCGAACGCGTCCGAATGGGTGCGAGCGTTGCGTTGATGCTGGAGACTCAGCCGGCAACGATCGCCATGGGCGAGGTCAGCCGTCTCTCGGGACAAGCTTGGGACTCTGAGCAAGATCCGTTGAGGCGTGACGACCCCCAGCGGGCTCAGCAGCAGTCCACTCCATCGGCCCGTTTTGTTGTCCGAATCGAGATCCCCGAGGCACCTGAAGGATCTATCTCGGGCCGGCGTGTCACCGCTCGCATC
>JBCCUO010000097.1:0-8572 GCA_039196805.1 Planctomycetota bacterium
GGTAACACGACTCGGACGCCTAGAATCTGATCAGTCGGCTGACACGAACGTAGCCCCGCGGCTACGCGATTGCAGGTTAGCCTCGGGCGTTCGCTGGACGCCACCTGCAAGCGTTCGATCGAACGCTTGACGTTGATTCCACCTTCGGCTTGAACATGAATCCACACGTTCATCTGTGCTTGGTGCTTCACAACCACCAACCCATCGGCAATTTTGACGGCGTCTTCGAGCAAGCCTACCAGGACAGTTATCTTCCGTTCCTGGAAGTGTTTGAGCCTTACGAGGCTTTGCGAATATCGCTGCATACGTCCGGGCCACTGATGATGTGGTTGGCCGAAAGACACCCAGAATACCTTGACCGCGTGCGGATGCTGGTTGCCGCGGGTCGCATTGAGATCGTGGGTGGACCGCAGTACGAACCGATCCTGACGATGCTGCCCCAGCAAGATCGAATCGGCCAAATCCACGCCTATTCCGCGTGGCTGAAGGACCACGTTGGCGTCGTGCCCGCTGGCATGTGGACGCCGGAGCGCGTTTGGGAGTCCTCGCTGACTGCGGATGTGGTGGACGCTGGCGTTCGCTACACCGTGCTCGATGACTTTCATTTCCGTGCCGCCGGGCTCCGCAATGACCAGCTGACCAGTTACTACCTGACAGAAGATCAGGGCCGCATCCTAAAGATCTTCCCCGGCAGCGAGCACCTGCGGTATACGATCCCGTTTCAATCCGCCGACGCATCGATCGATCATTGCCGTCAAGTCGCTGAGCGGTCGCCTGGCAGCGTGCTGACGTTTGGCGACGACGGAGAGAAGTTCGGCACCTGGCCCGATACGAAAGTGCACGTCTACGACAACGGGTGGCTCAAATCTTTCTTTGATGCGTTGACCCAAAACGCGGATTGGCTGCGGACCACGACTCTGGCCGACGCGATCGACACCGCGCCACCAGCGGGCAAGGTCTATCTGCCCGACTGCAGCTACCGCGAAATGACCGAGTGGTCGCTTCCGGTCGAGGCCCAAGAGACGTTCGATGATGTCGTCCACGCGATGGAGGACCACGAGCTTTGGCGACAGCTCAAGAACTTTGTGCGTGGCGGCTACTGGCGTAACTTCAAAGCGAAGTACGAAGAAACCAACGAGATGTACGCCCGGATGATGCACGTCAGCCGGCGTTTGAGCGAGGCGCGAGATTCAGGCTTGTCGGAAGCCGAACTGGCCGACGTCCGCGACCACCTGTTCCGCGGGCAGTGCAATTGCCCGTACTGGCACGGCGCGTTTGGTGGCATCTACCTGCCGCACCTGCGAAACGCGATTTTCGATCATTTGATCCAGGCCGACACGCAGCTGGACCAACTGCTAGGCGTCGACGCCGGCTCCGTGCAGGCCTCGGCGGAAGACTTCAACTTTGACGGTCAACAAGAAGTCCGACTCAGCAACGACAAACTGTGTGCTTGGGTGGCTCCTGGCCGTGGCGGTCGTTTGTACGAATGGGACGTGCGAGATATCTCGCACAACCTGCTGGCAACGTTGCAACGGCGTCCGGAAAGTTACCACCGAAAGGTCTTGGCGGGCGAGAACGATTCGGCCGGTGAAGAAGCGGCCAGCATTCACGATCGGGTCGTCTTTAAGCAAAAGGACTTGGATCAACGATTGCAGTACGATCGGTACCCTCGCAAGAGCTTGATGGATCACTTCTACGACAATGAAGCCACTGTTCAGAGCGTGATGCGAGGAGAAGCAACCGAGCGCGGTGACTTCGTCGACTTGCCATTCGATGCCAAGCTGCGACGCGGCAACGATCGTGTCCAGGTTCAGATGCGTCGCGATGGTAACGCCTGGGGCATCCCGATCACGATCACCAAAGCAGTGACGATGATTGCCGGTAGCGATAAACTATCCATCACCTACCTGCTGGAAGGTCTGCCGCAAGATCGTCCGCTTCACTTCGCGATCGAGCTGAATTTTGCCGGTCTCCCCTCGGGTGCAGATGATCGTTACTTCAGCGACACCAGCGGCAACCGACTTGGTCAGCTCGGCCAAACGCTGGATCTGACCGACGCGACCGGGCTATCGCTTTCGGATCGCTGGCTGGGCATCGATGTGTCGCTGCAAATCGATCGACCCAGCGGTGTTTGGGCCTTCCCGATCGAGACGGTCAGCCAAAGCGAGGGCGGTTTCGAATTGGTCCACCAAAGCGTTTGCGTCCAGCCTCACTGGATCGTGACCGGAGACGCCGAGGGCCGCTGGGCTGTGCAACTAGAAATGGCCGCTGCCTGCGAGCAGCAAGTCGATGAACTGGCTGCTCAGGAGACGATCCAGCTGTAGCGTCGGTGCATCCTCGCGGTAAGTCGCCGATCAATCCGTGATCACAGCGCGCACCAAGCAGCGCTACGGCCGGCGGAGCGGTCGGAGACTGTGGATACGAACCGAATTCGCAGCGGGTCGGACCCCAGGCCACGTAGCAAACTGGCGTCACACCGTTGACCGTTCACTCCGTGATCCTGAGCCGCTCACGAACCGCAACGCAAAAGCAGCGGGCCGCCCGCTGACCTTTGTCGAGCCTATCCTTACGAACAGGCTGACTGGATTGCCGAGAGACCGCACCTTTCCCTGCCTTCAACGCGTCCACAAGTCCTTGGCAACTTCTCCCGCCATGTGCCATTCAACTTGTCAATCATTCGAATCGCAGCATCGTCCTTGAGGGAGTGCAACGACAACGCTGCAACATTCCGGCAAGCACTAGCAACGCGAACGCGACGAGGGTGGTCGGTTCCGGAACGGCGGCATTTGCGAGGTTCGGGTTCAGGAGAAATGCTCTGGTTTGTCCGTTTGGGTTTCGCCCGTACCCAACGATTTGGCCGGAGTCGTTGATCGCCCTCGCTTCGATGAGCGTCCACGATGAATCAGCAGGGGCAAGCCATGAGTTGAGATCTCGCATACCGGACATTTCATCCCAGACGAATGCTTGCGTGCTACCGTTGGCGCTGCTGTAGCCAACTGCTTGACCACTCGAGTTGACATCCCACGCCACGCTTGAGCCACTTCCGTTAGTTAGGTGGCCTAAACTCTGCATTCCTGTGGCGGAATCCCAAAGAAATGCGCGGCTCCCATCAGCTGTGCTGCCGTACCCAACGACTTGACCTTCGTCATTCATTCCCAGTCCGAGACTAAAACCGCTTCCACCCGCCAGAGCTCCCAGACCCTGCATTGCCGATGTGGAACCCCAGAGAAAGGCTTGGTTACCGTTCGGGGCTCCGCTGTAACCGGCCACCTGACCGCTGTTGTTGATTCCATAAGCGACGCTAAAGTTCGTCCCTCCTGGCAGGTCGCCAAGGTCCTGCATTCCCGAAGGCCGATCCCACAGAAACGCTCGGTTGCCTGTGGACGTGCCGCTGTAGCCGGCCACTTGACCTTGATTGTTGATTGCGAAAGCAACGCTCAAGTCGCGTCCGCCTTGCAAGTCACCAAGATCCTGCATTCCTGAAGTCACATCCCACAGGAACGCTCGGTTGCCCGTGGCCGCGCTGCTGTAGCCGACTACCTGTCCGATCTCATTCATACCCAGTGCCAGGCTGAGATCGCCTCCACCCGGTAGGTCACCCAGGTCTACCACGGAATAGTGAAGCAGTCCGGCGTTGGCCTGCACGGAAAGCAAGATGCAAGCTAGCAGCGGGACCGTCTTCTGGATGTACTCTCTCATCTTGGTTCGGTTGGCTCGTAGCGACAATGTTGATGTCGGGAGACAGACCAGGATCCGCTCGTACATGAATGTCTCATCGCAGATTCGGTGATCGTTCGTCTCAATTGCGGAGCTACAAACCAAGCAGCCCGCTACCTTGTGAGTTCAACAAGCGACAGAGCGATCACGCTTGCAACTTCGATGAATCCCTACACCGATTGGCGAAAACCGGATGGGAGATGCGTCATGCGTTTTCGCATTTCCCGCGAGATTAGTGAGCCGCGCCAGACGCGTTCAGAATGATGGTCTCACCGTCCGCGTTCCCGACGAAGAGATACTCGCCACTGGGATCGAAGGCCAGTTTGGATTTGAGGCCCGATGAAACAGGGATCCGACCAACCTGCTGGCCGGTGCGGTATCTCCAGAATCGCACCAGTGAATCGTAGCCGACGGTGGCCAGCGTCTTCCCATCGGGATGGAAAGCAAGACTGGTTGCCTTGGTCTGATGCGCCACGGCTGACCAAGAGAGCTTTCCTTCCGGGAAATGCCAACAGCGAACCGTTCGGTCCTCCGAAACCGATGCCAAATGGGAACCGTCTCGTGAGAATCGAATGTCACTGATCGCCGTCGTGTGACCGGACAACTCCAGATGGCGAACTCCCGTCATTAGTTCGACTACCGCGACGTTATCGTCTCGGCTGACAGCTAACCATCTTCCATCGGGAGAGATCGCCATCGCATTGATGCTGTTACTTTCCACCGAATACACTTCAGCTCCGGACGACAGATCGATCAGGGCGACTCGATGACGACGCGGATCGCTACGTCCCAAGTTCGCGACCAAACGGCGGCCGTCATCCGTGACGTCCCATGAAAACAAGGTTTCATCGGCCGCCGTTTGCCACACGAGCCATGGGTCCTCAGTCGCCCCGGCTCGCCAGCTGAAGAGCCGAGTCTCAGCGTGCGATGCAAAGACTTGTGAGGCCCCAACAGCGACGTCCACGCTGTACCATCCATCGATTGGACGCGTCGCGGTCCCCTGCGATGCTACCTCGACCGGTGATCCTCGATACGGTGGCTCTAGTCGCTGAAAGGATCCGTCACAGAGGTAAAGGGTGCCATCTTGGTCGACAGCGATGTCGTTCGGTGCAACATCTAGCTTCCGACTGGAACGATCTTTGTCTGGTCCAAGGACACGCAGCGTGCCATCTCGCGATGCGGTTATGACACTATCGCGGTCCGCGTCGTAAACAACTCCATCGATCTTTCGATCATGCAACTTCCAAGACTGGATCCGATGCCGAAGGCCATCGCCCAAATACGTCAGCATGGAGCCCGAGTTAGCGGAAACCGGGATCTGGTGTAAATAACCACTGGCATCGCCCGCGTACACGAATTGGTCGTCCGGACCGAAGCAGACGCTGTGCAATCCGCCGGGCAGCAGGTGACGAAAGATGGGAGATGGTGTGTCTTGATCAAGTCGATACAGCGAAAGCAACCCGCTGCCCTGTCCACGCGCCACCAGCGGAGAGAAGCGTGCCAGCGATATTCCGTGCGTTTGGGACATGCCGGACGTCTGTTCATCCGAAATGACCTGGGGTGGATCGTCCAGGTTGACGATCGACATGCCCCCCCGAAAGCCTCCAGCAAGGATCCAGTCGGTGCTATCAGATGGGCCGGGGGGCGACGCCGTCAGATCCACGATGCTTCCCGCGTACGGGATGCTGAGCGTTCGAACGTTGTCCACGTCAAACTGGTTCTCGGTCCACGGAAGCCACTTGAGAAGACCTTTGAAACCGCCGCAAATGACTCCGGGCGGCGACTGAGTCCAATCCACGGCGACTCGATGCCTCGTGAATGCCTGGAAGCGATCCACTCGCTTCAATGACGGGAGCCTGTAGACCGAGATGGATCCGTCGCCATGTCCGCACAGCAGACGTCCCTCGGGTCCCAGAGCTATCTTCCAGACCTCGTCCGCACCAGTGTCGACCTCACCGCACGGTTCACGACTGCGGAGATCGAAAAGCAAGATCTTCCCGCTCGCGTCCCCCGCTACGAGGAGATTTGTCTCAGGATCGAGCGTGACGCATCGAATCGCTTCATCGCCCTGCTGCAGCATGGCCGATTCACGTTGCGCTTGATTCCAGTAGTACCACCACTCAAATCCCCGAAAGTCATTCTCTGATGCATCCCTTGGAATATGAGGACGCAGAAAGTCGCGAGTCGCTGCTGCGTCGTTGCGAGTGTAGGCATCGGCCGCGCCGTTGAGGTTGGACGCGTAGAGCAGTTGCCGGAGTTCTTTTTCGGTCTCGGTTTTCTCGGCAAGACTTCGTTGGGCGATCTGTCGACTTGAGCTTGCGGAAATCGCAGCCCACGTCGCCGATCCAGCACCGATCAGGATTGCCGCCAGCAGACCGCCAGCAACGATGACCTGCATTCGATGTCGACTGGTCCACTTTTTGATTCGATAGATCTGGGAGGGTGGCACAGCTTCCACCGGGGACCCGCTCAAGTATCGGTCGATATCGTCGCTGAGTTCTTTGGGTGATTGGTAGCGAAGTGCCGGGTCATGCTCGATTGATTTAAGCGTGATCCAGTCCAGCTCACCACAAAGTTGCTGGGGTGAGATTTGCTCGACCGTGCCTTCTGGCATCTTCGAGTGTTGGGATACCAAGGACGCGACGCGTTGACTTGGTGCGACCGCGGGTGAGTCCCGGATGGTTCGTCGAATCGATTCTGCGTCAAGTGTTGTTTGACCATCAACCTCCAGTGGCGTCGTGCCGGTAAGCGATTCGTACAGGACGGCACCCAGCGAGTAAACGTCACTGCGAGTATCGACCAGCGACGTCCGGTGGTCGGCTTGTTCGGGGCTTAGATACTTCGGGGTGCCAAGGACCGGGAACAGCACAGAGTGCAGGCTGGATGGGTCGTACGCGGACTCCAGCGCTTTCGCGATTCCGAAGTCAATCACCTTGATGTTTGGTTGACCCGTCTCATCGCTGACCAGCAGGTTGCTTGGCTTGATGTCGCGATGGATCACTCCTTTGCTATGCGCGTGCTGGATAGCATGGCATGCTTGCTGGATCAGTCGGAGTCGATTTTCCAGCGAGCATTCGTGTGACTTGATGTAGCGAGTGAGCGAAACTCCACGAACAAGTTCCATCACGAAATACGGCAACCCCGTATGAGAGGTCCCGGCGTCCAAAACCCTCGCGATGTTTGGGTGGTCCATCAGGCCCAGTGTCTGAAGCTCGGCCTCAAACCTTGAGACGATTTGGCGGGAGTCCATCCCGGGTTTGATCAATTTGAGAGCTACCTCCTGATCATCTGATCCAGATCGAACCGCGCGAAAGACGATTCCCATTCCGCCTTCACCCAGAACGCTACAGATCTGGTAGCCATCGATGACGTCGCGGGCCGACGCCCAATGCGTGAGGGCAGAGGAGTCTACGTTGTCGACCTCGGGTGTCGCGCGTTTCTCCCCCGTTGATTGGGGTAACTCGGCGTCGTGGAAGAAGGCATCTGCGGCACCTTGTTTGGTGAGCAGTTGCTCCAGTTTGTCAGCGGCCTCGGGCGATCGAGAACGGAGTTCTTCGATGAATCGCTGTCGTTCGGCTCCGTCACCCAGCTCGACCGCGTGCCAGTAGAGTTTGTCAAGACGTTCGCCAGCGGGAAGAAACATGATGGAATTCCTTCGCGTGCAGTCGGTCTCGGGCCGCGATGATCAATGACCCGCAGCCGTCAACACCGATTGAAGCGGAGTGCGTTGTATTCCGTCGCTACCTCTTCTTGGCGAGATCGCCCGACACTCTGCCTCACGATTTGGTCGGGCAACTCGATTGACCCTCGATGAGGGTATAAAGTCGGACCTTCGCGTAGCTCCAGTAGCGATCAGCCGTCGCCCTTGAGATACCGAGTTCCTTTGCCGCTTGCAGGTGGTCCATGCCAACAAAGAGCCTGAGCTTCACGAGTTGAGCTTTGATAGGATCTTCCGCCGCTAGCTCGTCCAGGGCGGTATGGACGCTCAAGACATCATCAGGTGATAGCGGCATCGGAAGTGGTTGATCCGTCAGCGGTTCCCGGAGACTTCGCCCACCTCTTTTGGACGACAACCGAGCACGAGCATGGTCCACCAGGATTCGCCGCATCGCTTCCGCCGCCGCGGCAACGAAGTCGCTTGGGCAGTCCCAGCCCTGCTGAACACGATCGTTGCGTAGCCGAAGAAATGCCTCGTGAACCAATGCGGTTGCCTGAAGCGTGTGGTCGGCCCGTTCGCGGGTCAGTTTGCCGGCGGCAACCCGCTTGAGATCGTCATAGAGTGCTTCCAGCATCTCGCTGGACGTGGCACGCACATCCACGGAGCGGGTCTTTGGTGGGACAATCATGGGACTTTGTTGAGCGACTGCTGACGGCCCAAAGGCACCGCGTTGCCCGAACTAAAGCGATCACCCCCCGGGCGGCGGTAGTCTAGTCAGTACCTGGTCAACGTGCAAACCGCCGCTAATTCTCCTGCCCAATTCGGGCCCCGTTGATATCCAGGTACTGTTGCTCTTTTGGCCACTGTCCTGCAGATCGACTCTGGACAGAATCCTCATGACGTCCCGCCATCAGTGAGCCAACCAATCTTTTGGCAAACTCTCGGGCCAGGGACCACTCAGACGCACCGAGCGGACTCGGACTTCGCGATCCGCTTCGCGGAGGATTCCGAACTTTTGATTCGGTGTCTTCTCCAGACGGCACACATCTTTACCGTTGATCCTGAGCAAGACCATTTCGGTCTCTGAAACCAACTCGACTGTGTTCCAGGCGTTCGGTTTCAGGGCTACGTCTTGCCCATCCTCGGCCCAGTGCTTCACTTCCACTTCGTTCAGCGGATCGATGCCGATCCGCTGAA
>JBCCUO010000098.1:0-8529 GCA_039196805.1 Planctomycetota bacterium
ATTTTCGTAAATGATCTTCTGCTGGAGGATGTTGTCTTCGATCACCGACTGGTCCAGTCGAACCAACTCGTCACCCGGCTGCACGACGGTACCGGTCTCGATCACCCACAACACCGTGCTACCGCCTTTCACCAGACACTTGATTTCCTTGTTATTGGAGCTTTCCAGTGTGCCGTTCTCGGTCACGGTGACCGCCAAACTTCCACGTCGCACCGTGTGAGTCAGCCGAGGTCCAGTGTCTTGCTCCGGAAGGGTGCTGCTGGCCGCGGCGGCAACGATCGCGACGACGGCCAAAACGCCGCCGCTAATCAGAATCCGCTGGATCCAGGGGGAACGGGACGGTGAGGCCGAATTTTCGGCTGGCGTGGTCATAGCAATTCGGCAGGTGGGAGAGGCGGGCGGGGCGATTTGCCATAGCAAACCACCCTCTCAAATCTAACCACGCCGGATCGCGATTTCGGGACAAATTCCTGGCGAAAGCAAGATTCGCCGGTGACGCGGCGGAGCCCCGCCGGTCGCGGAACCTTTGCAGATCGAACGCGGTCAGCTTGGGGGGCGACGCATCGTCGACCACTCACTCCGCGAGCCCGAGCCGTACGCCGCCGCACAGCAAACTAGCCGACCGTTGGACAACCGCGATCAAGCCGAGCCTTCGGAGAAGGCTGGATACACTGTCGACGAACCACTCCGTCATCCCGAGCCGTTTGCCGCTGCCAAGCGAACGGACGGGTGTAGTTCGCTAGCCAGTTGACGCGAGTGGCCGGTCGACGGCGATTACTCGAAGAGGTGCTTGACGTCGATCGAGATGCTCTGAACATCGAGCGAAACGATCATCGACGCGTCTGCGGACATCACCTTCGCCTGAAGACCTGCGTTGGAAAAGTCGTAGCGCTCGACGACTTTTTCGGCCACGTTGATGATCCAGTATTCCTGCACACCGGCGTCACGGTAGATGGCGGCCTTGGACCGATCTTTTTCCAATGACGTGTCTGCGACCTCGATGATCAAACGACAGTCGCCTCCGACCGGATGGCGTTCGCGATAATCGGAATGACTGCCTCGGACAATCGCAACATCGGGCTCGGGCTCACTGCGTGCGGTTGTGATCGGAAGCTGACAGCGAACGACGTAGCAAATCGGGAGACCACGCTGGAAGCGTTCCGTGAGTGCGGCGACGATGAATCCGTGGATGGGGCGCTGGTTCATTTTCTCGACGATCCATCCTTCCAACAGCTCGACGTTGTCCTCTGGTGTCAGCACGCCCAGATCACCCAACTGGTGGTATTGGGCCACTGAAAATCGACGAAGCGGCAACGGTGGAGCCAATGGTGAATTCAATTCCAAATGCGTCGACATCGCCGCTGTTCTCCGAGTACGTCCCATTACAGTCTAGCCGAATGGAGCCTTGTATCTCCATTTGGCTAAGAGACTATTTCGAAACCCTCCTTCACGGTTCCTCGCTAACAGACCCGCGTACCGAAACGACCTCAGCGGAGGATAACGTGCGACACTCAGTCAGAGATTGACCGTGCGCTGGTCGTGGCCAGGTCTCCAAACCGGTCCAGAATCTCGGGGACCGTTAGGCCCGATTCCTGATCGCCGCCGACAAGTTGGCGAACCGACTGCATCGAAAGGACGCCGGCCGATCGGTAACGAATCTTGGTGACCACCGGCTTGGCTGGGTACAACCCCATCAGCACCATCTTGTCGAACCTCACTTCGGCGGAGATTGTCGGTAGCAGGCTGTTGACCTCGGTGGAATCGGTGTCCAGTCGATGCAACGTTTCGCGATCATTGCTGGTCACATACACGCTCAGGCGAGGCTCATCGACAGTGGCGTTCTCGGGCAGATGCAGCAGCAACAGCTCGTACGCCTGGCGCCCCGCTTTGGCAACACCCGTTGCGATTTCGTCGCTCTTCTCAAACACAAACGCCATCGCCAACGTGCGTCCCAAATGGGTTGGCACCGTGACATTGGAGACACGACGCGCGTCCTGCGGCGCGCCGACCACTCCCAGGGACCGGAACCGGCTGACCGCACTTTCGATCATCGGTTCAGGCTTCAAGGCAATCGCAGGTCTCGCAATTTCATAAAAAGCCGCCTCACAGTCGGTCCCAAAATACAGCCGTCCGTCTTCGTCATGAAACAGCGTTGGCTGGATCGCCAATCGATGATCGCGAAAGTAAGTCGCAACTTGTCCTCGTGTCACCATCGGCAGTTTTTCGCGTCCGGCGGTGCTCATCTCTAGACCAACGGTCAATGCCGTCATCCGCCCGAACGTGCCTGCACGATCGCCCGCCACCGACGCCCTGGAACGGAGAGACGGTGACACCGTTGCGCCGGGCACCAGCATCCGACACTGGCGATCCTTCGAGTCACGATAAGCGCGAACAACCTTGGGCTTGTCGATCGGCAGCGTGTCGATCCGCGTAATATCCTGTCGATTGGGCGTGGCTCCAATCCTGCCTACTCGTAGAACCAGGTCAGCCCGGGACGCCTCACTGCGCTGGCCATCGCCACCCGCGGACGCATCGTTTGATGCTTGGGAATCGGTTGTCCCGAAGCTGCCCATCTCCAGTGTCATGTCGTGATGTTCGTTGGACAGCGAAGCTGAATCCGCATTGCCGGAATTCTCTTTCACCATCGCCCAAACCAACAGGCCGGCAACGACCAGGGCCATCAAAACGGAAGCAACTTTGAGCGTGGCCTGATGGATCATTTGGTTTTGGCGGTACCGCCCACATGAGAAGAGAGAAAGCGTTCCAGGACGTCGTGCCAAGTCTGCTTGATCTGACCCACCGGATTCCCTGCGGCATGTCGGAACGACAACGCAACCTCATCTCCGGTGTCCCAAATTGTAACTGCCAACTGACCTTCTGCTTGCAGGGGAGCCAAGATCCTGAGCTGATCCACTCGGGCTTGGCCGATTCGTCGTCCCTGCGAGCGGTCAAACCCGAACCTTCGGCCGAACCGGAATCCGGAAAGACAAGTCAGGCTGGCCGTTGGTGTGAACCATCCAAGCTTTTCTGTCAGCCTGATTGCGCCAGGAACGCCCTCGATCAACGACAATCCATCGACCAATTCCGCGGCAAACCCGTGCTTCCGCACGTCGTTCATCTGCCGATGTGTTGACGCAATCACCTCGCCCAGGTCCTTAAGTTCATCGTGATGACGCCGGATGAAAGCGAAACCGATGTGGTTTGCGGAATCGCGGCGATCCGCCCAGGATCTCATCTGAACCGGATTCATGATCATCACGTGACGCCGGCGACTCGCCTGTTTGGACGTCAGTCGGGCTAACACGATCGAAGTCATTGCCACGGCGAAGTCGTTCAGCGGAACACGCATCTCACGAAGTCGGCGACGAAGCCGATCGGAGTCGTGCGATGCCAATGCGAGATAGGGAGAAGTCTCCTCCTCCAACGCGGATGATGATCGTCTGTACCTGTCCAGCCGCGCGTTGCTGCCACGGATGGTCAACCAGAAGTTCCCAAGGTCGGGGATTCCACGCGGCGATGCTGGAACTGGCTTACGATCAGACGACGCGGGTCGGACCGCTGATTGAGTCGACGTCGGTGAGTCCGTCAGCGTGCGGGCATCCTCGTGCTGGGCAACCAGGCGCCGTGACTGAGCGTATCGTTTCAGAACATCCGCGATGACTCGACCAGCGCCCACACCGTCGCAGCACGCGTGATGAAATCGCCAAACCAATTCCCACTGATTCTCGCCTGATTGAACGACCGCAAGGTGACAGCCGTTGCTGTTGGCCAAGTCAGCGATGCCTTGCTCAGTAATCTCGGGTGCGTGCAGTTGATCCGAAGCGACGAGGTCGAACGAGGGGACGCGGTGCGGCACCCAGCGACGTTTCCGACCTGCACCGGCAAGCTTGCTGCAAAGCCTGGGATGTTGTGCAGCGGTGGCCCGCCAGCAATCTGATAGCCGCGCCGTGTCAAGCGATCCAGACAGTGCGAGCCGCACCTCGAAGACCATCCCCTGTCCGTGAGCCCGACGGGCGAAGTACCGCTCCAGTGGCGTCGAGGCGAATTCGGTGACCTGGTCCACAGCGACAGGGTCAGACACGGACGCTGACCCCGCCATCGACGACCAAGGTTTGCCCTTGAATCAGATCGCTGTCGGCGGAACACAAAAAAGCGGTCACCCCAGCGACGTCTTGGACCGTCAAGCGGCGGTCGGTCAGCATCATGCGTTCTTCAGCAGCCGCAATCATGCCCTCCACGCCCGGCATGCTTTGAATCGCCTCGGTTGCAATGATCCCGGGCAGCACACAATTGAAGTTGATCCCTGATGGCCCGAACTCCAAAGCCAGATGCCGGACTAAGCTTTCCAAGGCTGCCTTGGAGGCGCCAATCGCGCCATAGTGCGGGACGACCCATTGGGAACCATGGCTACTGACCGCGACAACTTTGCCATGACGTTCGCCGGACGACAGATGCTTGGACGCGGCTTGGGCCAGCCAGATCACTGGGGACGTGTTGTGTCGAAAAATGGCTTCCAAATTAACCGGCGTGATCTCGGCCAAATCTCTGAATCCACCGGCCGCCGCGTTGCTGACGACGATGTCCAAGCCACCCAGCGAATCCGCCGCTGCGTCAACCATCGCGACCACGTCGTCCTGGCGCGATACATCCGCTTTGACCAGCGCCACGCCACGACCGATCGAATCGATCTGCTCAGCCACCTCGACGGCCGAATCCTGCGATCGAAGAAAGTTGATCGCCACGTCGGCGCCCCGCTTCGCCAATTCAATCGCGATCGCCCGACCGATGCCGCGACTTGCCCCTGTCACCAGCGCACGCCGACCATGCAGGGGTCGCGTCACATCGTTGGGTGAATCAAGTGGCATGGTGAAGTCGGGTGATCATTCGAATCGAGGATGAGTCTGACACCGTATTTCACCCTTCACCGGAACTCAACGGCAGGCCTCCGTGGAGTCCGCGAAACCAAGTCCGGTGGGTTCGGTTCTGCGGTTCACGCCTAGCACTGCCTAGTGAACGACGCACCGGGGAAAAGGGATCAGGCACCGATGGTGCGCAGCACCCTAAGGGCCGTTCTGGCTATCGGTGTCAGACCCATTTTCCGTCGAGTTGGTTTGATCGACAGTGCCTAGTACTCGCCCCCGCCAGCAATCGCCCCCTGACCTTCAATCTGCCAGTAGCGATGAAAGTCCGTCAGCCTCTCCTCGCATCGCCCAAAGACCCGCGGCGACCGCGCAGCCTGCATTCCCGCCTGAACCTTCGGAAAAATCTGGCAGTCCTCCGCCAAAACCTTGCGAGCCAGTTTTGCCGCCGCGTGACCGATCCCACGCTCCACCAACTTTCCGAGCCAACCGTGCTGCTGATCTCGACGCGTGAACCCGAAAACTCGCATGCGGCTTGTCGAGCCACCGCGCTGGTCCGACCATTCGGCCGGAAAGATCTGATAAACCAACGTCATCGTCTCGGTCAACGAAGCCATCACGCCAGGGTAGAGATGGACATGGTGGTAAGCCGGATCGAACGATCCGATCATCCACCTGATCAACCGCTCTTCCCAACGAGCCACCCAGGACTTGCCCCGTACGTGGGTCGTGAAGCGGGTTCCAAAGACCTCAAGCTGATGCTCAGTTTCTCCTTCGCCCGGATCCTGACCGAACGTTTCGGCATGCACTTCATCCAGGTGGTAGCTCTCCAGCGACCCTTCGATCGGAATCTTCCAATCGCAGTCGTAGTCCAGTTGATCGGCCAAGACCAATCGCCAAGCATCCTGGCTTGTCCGGTCGCCCAGTTCGTTCCACCAGTCAGCTCCCGGTCCAGTGCTCAGTTGGGGCGGTTGGCCGTCTCCCAGGTAGGCGAACACCAAGGATCCCAGCGTTTGCACAGGAAACAATTGCAATCGATGAGTGTCGCGATCCAGGTTGGGAAAATTCTTGGCGCCGGGCAGTTTGCGTGTCCGGCCGTCCTTGCCATAGCGCCAACCGTGGTACGGACAACGCAGCTCCTGTGTCCAGCCTTCGCCGTTTTCCGCAATCTGGCAGTGCCGATGGGCGCAGACATTCAACAACCCCACCAGCTCGTCTCCGTCGTTGCGAACCAACAGGGGAACGCCCAGCTGCTCGATCGCGACGTAGTCGCCGTGCTTGCTTAGCTGCGAACGCACCGCAACCAACTGCCACGAATCGTCACGAAGACGAACGCGATCCGATTCAAACGCTTGTCGCGTGGTGTAGGCCTCGGGCGGCAACAGCGCCAGCGAAGCCTGGTTCGCGTGGTACACGGGCTATCCCAGGAAGGCAATCTGATAGCCAGTGAGTTTAGCCAACAGGTCGTGGTTCTGTCCCACCAAGATCGCGTCCAGCACAGCACCGGAGACACCGGGCGTGGGGCCGCGATCCGATTTCCAGCGCAAATGGACGCTCAGCGGTTCGCCAGGCAGCGGCAACCTGCCCAGATCCAACTGGGCGATGCCAACGGGCAAGCTTGGACGGCCAACCAAGGCATGGGCCAAGTATCCCGCCGAGTAGAGAACGGCGTCCATCACTGCAGGCGACAGCGCATAGCCGACCAAGGACCGTCGATCGCCAGCCAGTTCCAGCGGGCTTGGAGTGATGATCAGCCCTTCGGCCATCGCATCTTGCCGCGCTGCAGCTTGTTTGGTTGGCAGCCGCAGACTTCTCAGACATTGCAGGGACGGGCCGTGATAGATGGGAGCCTCTGGACCCAAATACGCGATCGGCACCGGTTCACCGACAACGCCGCTGGGACATTGATCAAGGTCGACCGTGCGGTGCGCCGTTGTGCCCATGACAACATCGGCCACGAAGTGCGGACGTCGACGCTGCACGATGCGACCATCGTGGCGGCGTAGGTCACAGCACAGGCTCCAGCGATCATCGACGTCCGAATCCCTCAGCACTTCGATCGCGACGGAATCGGTCGAGGCGAACTTCAAGGCCTGCAGTGCTTGGACGTGCGTGAGTCGCGTGACTTGCTGCCCGCTGCCGTACCGGGCCGCCTCACAAATCATTTCTAACGCGATCACCATCGGCAGTGTGGGACGTTGCCCCACCTGATGTTCGGTAAGAAAGGGATCAGACGCTGGATCCAGGGTAACGGCAAACTCGCAGCGCGACGTCACGTCACCGGCTTGCACGTCGGATCGCACCAGCCGATGTTCGGGATCCAGTAGCGGCATCAGACCGCTGCTGAGTCGATCGTCTTCGGGTCTGTCCCCGCACGCAGCGATCCTTGCGTCTCGGGCGTGGGCACTAGGCATGAATTTGCGAACGTAGCGGCGGTCGGTGATCAATACTTCCGAGTGATCGCCACCCGATTCTAGCTCTCGCAAGAAGTGCTCCAGCCCCTCCGCCGCGGGCATGAACTCCATGCCGATCATGTCGAGCGCCAACTTCGCTTCCGGCTTCGTCGCCATGCCGACGTCACCCCACGCATGCCAGTGAAATGTGACGCAGCGGGTCGCGGGTCGATCCTCGCCTAGTCGTCCAATCAGCTTGGCCAGCATGTCGTTCGCCGCGGAATAGTCCGTGTGCCCGTTCGCACCAAATCGTCCGCTGATCGAACCGAACCCGACGAACCACTCCAGTGGATCCTCTTGTGTCGCGGCTGCCAACGCGATGCAGCCATCCACCTTGGCGCGAAGACACTTGTCGACCTTGTCTGGACGTTTGCGATCAAATCGCGAGTCTTGCCCCGCACC
This sequence comes from Planctomycetota bacterium, assembly GCA_039196805.1. GTDB lineage: Bacteria > Planctomycetota > Planctomycetia > Pirellulales > Pirellulaceae > JBCCUO01. The sequence continues at coordinate 7,715 of JBCCUO010000098.1, forward strand.
AGCCCCTTGGATCACACCGCGTATCGGTCCTTCTGTCTCGCGGATGTGTCGTGTCAGTTCCTGCACCGCCGATGCGTCCGAGACATCCACGCTGTGATAGGTCGCCTGGATTCCACGGCGACGACATTCCTGCAGCGTTTGGTCAACTTCGATCGCCTTTTCCAAGTCGCGCCAGGTCGTCACCGGGTTCTGGCCACGCTGTTGGACCTGTCGCATTACGCTGCGACGGAGAGCGGCGCGGTCTTCCAACGCCGACTGGCGGGTGGCGGGATCAATCTCCGGTGCAGGTGCTGTCCCCAAGAGATGCAGACGCAGGTCGTGCCGCTCGGCCAACGCCATGGCGGTCATGGCCGTGATTCCACGTCCTCCACCCGCGATGACCCAGGTGCCTCCGCGAGTCAGTGGGAAACGCGTGGCTGTCCCTTGATCAGTAGATTCCGGAAGTGGTCGATAGACCGGTCCCAGAGCAAGACGGGTCGAACCCTGGACAATGACCTCTTCGTCGTGTGAGGGAACCGCCCACTCGGCCCAAGCTCCATCGACGATTCGCTCCGGGTCACGATCATCCAGCGAGTCGACGACCAGCATCGGTGTTTCGCGATGCCCTCGCATCCAAGCTTCAATCAACATGGCTTTGGTCAGTCCGGCCAGACCACCCGACTCGGCCGAGGTGACGCGTTCGCTCGCCCGCACGCCCAAGCATCCTCCGCCGCGCACGAACGTGATCAGCGAAGACCGTTCCATCACTCCACGGTCAATCGCCGACTGCATCCATCGTTGGCAAATACGATAGGGCTGCGTTAGCGCCGCCTCTC
>JBCCUO010000099.1:0-8484 GCA_039196805.1 Planctomycetota bacterium
ACGCCTTGGGATCGTGTGACATCTTTCACTGCCTGAACGGGGAAACGGGTGAGGTCATTTGGAAGCGTCCGCTACACGAGCAGTTCGGCATGCTCAGCACTTACGGCGGCCGAACGAATTTTCCGGTTGTCCACGAAGACTTGGTGATCATCAGCGGGATCATTATCAACTGGGGTGACAAGGCGAAACCGAACCACCGTCTATTGGGCATGGACAAACTGACGGGCGAGGTCGTCTGGTTTAACGGCACCCGAGATCTTCCCTATGACACGACCTATTCGGCGCCCAGCATCGTCACCATCGAAGGTCAGCGGCAGTTGATCCTGGGCACCGGCGACGGCCAAGTCTGGGGATTCCAGCCGCGAACCGGCAAGCCAGTTTGGAACTATGCGATTTCCCGACGAGGCGTCTACGCGACTCCCTTGGTGGTTGGCAATCGCGTCTACGCGATTCACGGTGAAGAAAACACTGAGGGCAGCTCGATGGGGGCGGTTGTTGCACTGGAGGTAACCGGTGCGGGGGATGAAACCCAAGTCAAAGAGCTGTGGCGTCACGAAGAGATTGTGATGAACTACAGCGAGCCGGTCGTGATTGATGACCGCATCTACCTGGTGGACGATCGCTGCAAGATGTGGATCTTCAACACCGCAGACGGTGAGCCAATCGTTGAGCGAAAGAAAATCATTGGACGCGGTCAACGCTCGGCGCTGATCTATGCGGACAACAAGATATTTGTGCTCACTGAAGGCGGTCGCTGGGCGATCTGCCAGCCGACTGACGATGGCTTTGAAGTCATTGGTGACGGTCGCTTGCGCGGCGCCAGCTTCGGTGGTTCGCCGATCGTGGCTGACGGTCGACTCTACTTCCCCAGCACCACCGCGCTGTACTGCGTCGGCACCGGCCAGGCCAAGCAGACTCCGGTTTCGCTGGCCGGATCATTGGGTAACGAGCAACCGGTCAAACAGGACACCAAGATCAGCCAGGTGCTGGTCGTGCCGTCCGAGGAACTGGTCAAGCCAGGCGAATCGATTGACTACTCGGTTCGAGTCTTCAACCAGCTGGGACAGCTGCTGGATACTCCTTCGGACGTCGAATTCACGGTGCGTGGCCCCGCAGGCGTCAGCGAGTCTCAGGTCACCGCTTCGACCGATGCGGCTCATGATGCTGCCTACGTGACCGCGACGGTGGGCGGCGTTGAAGGTTCGGCGCGTCTGCGAATCGTGCCACCGCTGCCTTGGAAATTCACGTTCGACGATTTAGATGATCCGCCGGTCAGTTGGGTTGGGGCCCGTTATCGACACGTGATCCGCACGATCGATGGGTCGCCGGCACTGACCAAGGTGACCACGATTCCGAAAGGGGCACGTAGTCGAGCTTGGATGGGGCCAAGCGACTTGGCGGAGTACACCATCAGCGCAGACATCAAGGGCGCGCGGATGAACGATCAGTTGCCCGACATCGGACTGACCAACATGGGATACGTGTTGGACCTGCAGGGCGAAAGCCAGAAACTGCAGATTCGAACTTGGTCAGCCCAGCTTCGCATGGCCTCGACCATTGATTTTCCTTGGAAGGAAGACGTTTGGTACCGGATGAAGTTTCGCGTCGACTTGGAGAGCGAGCCCCCGGCGCAAACAGCTGTGCTCCGCGGCAAAGTTTGGCCTAAGGGACAGCCTGAACCCAAAGAGTGGACGGTGACCGCTCGCGATGAGTCCCCCAACACCAATGCCAGTCCTGGTTTGTACGGTAGCGCGAAAGTTGCCGAGTTGTACTTGGACAACATCGAAGTCGTTGCCAACGACTGATTAGCAATCCATTTTCTCGATCCCCCACAGCTCAACGCCTTCCCCCGACGTACGAGTGAATTCGTTCCATGCGTAAACAAGAGATTTCAGCCCTGACCACGATTGGCGCCGCCATCCTTCTGGGTAGCACCACGACGGTGCTGCTGAGCGGTTGCCGTCAGGCGACAGCCGAGACGACAGCGGTCGATGCCCCTGAATCGCAAGCTACCACCTTGGTCGTTCGTTCGGGCGAAGCGGTGGATGCCCCACAAGAGATTCTCAAGTCGGGAGGCGATTGGCCGCAGTGGGGCGGAACCCGGCTGCGCAACAACGTCCCCAACGTCACGGGATTGCCCGATTCGTGGAACATCGGACGCTTTGACCGGCGCACCGGTGAGTGGAACAAGGAACGAGCGGAAAACGTTCTTTGGTACGCGAACCTGGGAAGCCAAACGTACGGCAATCCCGTGGTTGCCGGCGGCAAGGTCTTTGTGGGAACCAACAATGGGGCCGGCCATTTGAAGCGGTATCCCGCCAAGGTCGACCTGGGCTGCTTGTTGGCCTTTGACGAACTGACTGGGGATTTCCTTTGGCAACACAGCAGCGAGAAACTGATCACCGGACGCGTGCACGATTGGCCGCTGCAGGGCATTTGCTGTGCCCCGTTGGTTGAAGGTGATCGCATGTGGTTTGTGACCAGCCGAGGTGAAGTGCGTTGTCTGGATACCGAAGGATTTTATGACGGCGAGGATGATGGCCCGGTGACAGGCGAGATGGTGCGGGTCGCTGACCTGATGAACAGCGATGCGGAAGCGTGGCAGACCGCGCTGAGTCACTTGAATGCGGGCAAGTTGAGCGAAGATCTGGAATCGAAATTGGCATCGGCTGGCAGCGAACTGGTCGGCGACGCGGCGGTGAAGGTGATCACACCCAGTCGGGCGTGGAGCGTCACGGGCAACTTCGGGGGCGTGGAACGAACCCTAAGCGTCAAGCAAATCGGACCTCGAATCAGCTTCTTCAAGTCGCTGGGTGTCGATGACAAACGCGATGCCGATGTGATCTGGATTTACAACATGATGGATGAGTTGGGGGTCAGCCAGCACAACATGTGTTCGTGCAGCGTGACCAGCTATGGCGACTTGTTGTTCGTCAACACCAGCAATGGCTTGGATGAATCCCACATCAAGCTGCCGTCGCCCGACGCGGCCAGCTTCATTTGCATGAACAAGAATACCGGCAAGGTGTTGTGGACCGACAAGTCGCCCGCGTCCAACATTCTCCACGGCCAGTGGTCCAGTCCAACGGTCGCGGAGTTGGGTGGCGTCCCGCAGGTCCTGTTTGCCGGCGGCGACGGGTGGCTGTACAGCTTCAAGGCTGACGAGGGTGTCGACGGTAGCCCCGAGTTGCTGTGGAAGTTTGACTGCAACCCGAAGGAGACCACGTGGATTCTGGGCGGCGAGGGAACACGCAACAATCTGATTGCTACGCCTGTTGTCTACGACGGTTTGGTGTACATCGCCGTTGGTCAGGATCCCGAGCACGGGGAAGGCGAAGGTCACCTCTGGTGCATCGACCCCACCAAGCGAGGCGACGTATCACCGCAATTGGCAGTCAAGATCGAGGGCGACCAACGGGTGCCCCTTCCACCACGCCGTATTCAGGCGGTTGAACCCGAGAACAGCGAGGCCGCCGTGGACAATCCCAACTCGGCCGCCTTGTGGCACTACACACTGTTTGACCAGGACGGTGACGGGAACATCGACTTTGAAGAAGAGATGCACCGCAGTATCGGTACGGTCGCCATCAAGGACGATGTCTTGTACTTGGCCGACTTCTCGGGCTTGGTTCACTGCCTGGATGCCAAGGGGACGTCTGACGGCAAGCCGATCGTTCACTTCACCTACGACATGCTGGCCCGCAGTTGGGGCAGTGCCTTGATCAGCGATGACAAGGTCTACATTGGTGATGAAGACGGTGACGTGGTGATCTTTCAGTTCGGAGCAGAACACAACGAGCCGATCGATGAGATCAACATGGGAACGAGCGTCTACAGCACGCCGGTCGCGGCGAACGGTCGATTGTACATCAGCACCAAGGACAAGCTCTTTGCGATCGGTTTGCCGAAGTGAAGTCGTCGTTTGCCCTGTTCGTACCGTTTGCCCATCTGGCCGGCGCCCGTGGCGCCGCGCTATTCCTTTCCTCGAACGCTGTTTGATTCATGACCAAGGTTCTCGTCGATTGTGGAAACTGCGGCCCGGACTTCAATTCCATTCGTAACATGACGACGGAGCACTTTGACGTCACGGTGCTGCAAACGCACGGCGCCGAAGACACGTTGGAGTTGCTTCGTAGCCGCGACGTGGACTTGGTCACCGTTAACCGCAAGCTGGATCGGGATTACACCGATGGGTTGGACGTGATCAAGCAAATCAAGGCTGATGCAGCGGTCGCCGAGGTGCCGGTGATGTTGGTGACCAACTACGACGAACACCAGGACACGGCGATCGCCGAGGGTGCCGTCCGCGGCTTCGGGAAGCTGGCGATCAACGATGTCGCGACGGTCGAGACGCTGAAGCCGTATTTGGGCTGACGGTGTCGGTTCGGGGCCGACACGGAAGCGAGCGAACGACCGGCGTTATGACAGACGATGCATCGCTGGGCGGTTCGGGGAAATCGGCGTGCGACGTGGCTCGTACATGCAATGGGAAGAGGAGGGGATCGCGCCCCAGGTCGTCTATGAAGTCCTTTCGCCGGGCAATCGAACGGGAGAGATGGCCCGGAAGTTTGAGTTCTATCAGCGATATGGCGTTCAGGAGTACTACATCCTGAACCCCTATGATCCGCCCAGGCTGGAAGGCTATCGTCATGAATCAGGCAAGCTGGTTTCGGTTGGATCGATGAACGGGTTCGTCAGTCCGCTGACGGGAGTCAAGTCAACGATCGATGAAGACGGCGTCACGTTCTATTACCCCGATGGGACCAAGTTCCTGACCGCCGAGGAAATGAACGATCAGCGGAAGGCGGAAAAGTCCCGCGCGGACGCGGAGAAGTCCCGCGCGGATCAACTTGCCGAGCGACTTCGCCAACTGGGAGAGGACGTCGATTGACCGTCCACGTGGTCAGGGCTCCGGATGGCGTTGGGCGGTGTCCCGCACCCCGTCCGGACGGTCTTGGTGTTTGGCATAAACGATGGTCAGAACACCCGCGATTAGCAGTACGGCTGCCAAGCATCGCAGAGGCGACAGACGGACTTGCGGTGTTTCCAGCCAGCCAAAATGATCCAAAAGGATCGCGGCGATGGTCTGTCCGGTGATCAGAGCCGCGAACCAGGGGAGGGCACCGACCCGCGGCACCAGCAACAGTGACGACGTGACCACAACCACGCCGATCGCTCCGCCGGTCCAGGTCCACCAGGGCAGTTGCCCGGGGGGCTGAGTGAATCGGAAGGGAAACGCGCCGGAGATCAGCATCAATAGGGTGATCAGAGCCGTGCCCGATGCGAACGAGACCAGCGAAGCCTGTAGCGGGTGGGTCGTATTCTGACTCAGTTTCCCATTGATGCTGGGTTGGGCGCCCAGGAGCATTCCCGCGGCCAGTCCCATGACGATCGCAACGGTCAGCCAGCCTAGATTTTGCAAGGTGAGACTCCAGTCGGCCTTGCGAATTAGGCAAGGAACTCCGGTTGAGGCGAAATAACGGGGAAAGTATGGTCTACCCAGCCTGGGATGCACATCCGGATCGATCACGGCCGGCTGCAGATGGCACCTCCTGCTGCACTCGTACCGCTGGTCCATGAAATACCGTCAGATCGACAGAATCACCTCGCTCCAGCCGGGCAAACAGATCACGGCGGAGCGAACGCTACGGGCGAACGAGGAGTACCTGCTAGACCATTTCCCCAGGTTCCCGGTCATGCCAGGCGTGATGATGCTGGAGGCGCTTCATCAGGCGGCGATGTGGATGGTTCGCAGCGGTGACGGCTTTCAGACTCCGCTGGTCGTCCTGAAGGAGGCTCGGAGCGTCAAGTTTGGCGAATTCCTGGCTCCGGGCGAGACCTTGATGATCGGTGCGAAGACGATCAAAGACGACGGAACACTCACCACCGTGAAGGCAAGTGCCGAAAAGAATGGACGTGTTACCGTCTCGGCCCGTTTGATTCTGCAGCGTAGTGGCTGCGGCGAACCGGAGCGGATGGGCACCGACGAAGATGTCCGCCGACGTGTGCAGACGCAGTTTCACGAACTCTTCGGCGACGTTTCGCAGATTCCCTCCGATCCGCCAGTGACCTGACAGTCGCATCGAGCATCGCCTAACCCATGATCGCACGGCCGACCCTCGGCATCCCTTCTGAACCAAACACCCTTGGCCTGCCATGGCCACGATGACATGGCAGTCGAACACAGTCCCCTTTGACTCACTTCCCACTAAGGATCACGTCACATGGCCCTATCCGAAGACGAAATTTTCAGCAAAGTCCAAGAGTCTCTCGTTGATGCACTGGGTGTCGACGACGACGAAGTGGAGCCGTCGGCCACGCTGGTGGGCGACCTGGGAGCTGAATCGATCGACTTCTTGGACATCGTGTTCAAGTTGGAGAACGCATTCGACATCACGATTCCCCGCGAGGAGTTGTCCCCCGAGGACATCCTGACCAATAGCCAGTACGTCCAAGACGGCGTTGTCACTGCTGAGGGAATGGAAGAGCTGAAACGCCGCATGCCCTGGGCCGATCTGTCCGACTTTGAAAAGAATCCGCGTGTTCAAGACTTTGGCAACTTGCTAACCGTGGGCGACCTTTGCAGCTACGTCGGTAGCAAGGTCGGCGAGTAGCATTCGATGCGATGGTTCTGGGTAGATCGTTTCACCGAGTTCGTCAGCGGTTCGCACGCCAAGGGCATTAAGAACGTGGCTCTGGACGCCGAGGTGGTCGATGAGTACTGCCCCGGATTCGCAATGTTGCCACCGACACTGATCATCGAAGGCATGGCCCAGTTGGGAGGGATCCTGGTTGCCGAGCACTTCGATTTCAACAAGAGAGTGGTTTTGGCCAAGGTCGGGAAAGCGACCTATCACTTTCCCGCCAGACCTGGCGATCAGCTGCATTATCATGTGGTCATGCAGGCAACCCATGACGATGGCGCGGTGGTCAATGCAACTAGTCGCTGTGATGGTCAGTTGCAGGCGGAGATCGATCTGATGTTTGCGTTCCTGGAACCCGGACAAATTTTGGACGGCCCCCTGTTCCAACCGGGGGACCTGAGATCGATGTTGAAGTTAATGAACTTCTTCCATGTCGCCGTGGATGCCGATGGCAACCCGGTGCCGGAGTACGACAACCTGTAAGTGGCTCGGTCGCGCGCCTCTTTGTTTCCTTCCTTCCGTTCGTCAAGAGACATCGTTGCATGCGTCGACGCGTTGTGGTTACCGGCATCGGGATGATCAACCCCATGGGGCACGATGCGGCGACGGTTTGGAGCGGTTTGAAACAAGGCCAGAGCGGCGTTGCCTACACGACGTTGTTTGACGCCAGCGGATTTCCGACCAAGATCAGCGCCGAGGTCAAAGGCTGGGACTTGGTCGAACCGGATCAATCCGCCCAGTCGACGGCCACGTTGGGGCGTCACACCAAATTCGCGATTGGTGCCGCCAAACAGGCAGTGGCTGACAGCGGAGTGGTGGAAACGATTTCCGATCCCACGCGATTCGGGATCTACATGGGAAGCGGTGAGGGCAACCAAGACTTTTCGACGTTCAGCCGGATGATGGTGGCCGCATTGGCGGATGGCGCCTACGACGCCGGAAAGTTTGTTGCCGCAGGGCTGGAGATGTTGGATCCGGCGATGGAGTTGGAGCAAGAGCCCAACATGCCGGCCGCCCATCTGGCCACGCTATTCAACGCACAAGGTCCCAATTTCAACTGTTTGACCGCTTGCGCCGCCAGCAGCCAGGCGGTCGGCGAAGCGACCGAGATCATCCGCCGCGGGGACGCAGACGTGATGTTGGCTGGCGGGACACACAGCATGATTCACCCCTTTGGGGTGACAGGATTCAACCTCCTGACCGCGCTGAGCGAATCCAATGACGAGCCCACGAAGGCCAGTCGACCATTTGATGCTCAGCGGAACGGTTTCGTCTTGGGCGAAGGTTCGGCGATGGTCGTTTTGGAGGACCTGGAGGCCGCCAAGAAACGTGGTGCCTCGATCTACGGCGAAGTGGTCGGCTACGGCACGACAGCCGATGCCTACCGAATCACGGACATTCCACCCGACGGACATGGCGGCATTGCCGCGATGCGGATGGCGATCAAGGATGCGTCGCTCAATCCAACGGACATTCACTATGTCAATGCGCACGGCACCAGCACCAAGGTAAACGACAAGGTCGAAACCAAAGCGTGCCACGATGTTTTTGGAGATCACGCTGCCAAGGTTCCCGTCAGCAGCACGAAAAGCATGATGGGTCACTTGATCGCCGCCGCTGGCGTCACGGAGATGATCGTTTGCCTGTTGGCGATGCGAGATTCGGTGCTTCCACCGACGATCAACTACGAAAACCCGGATCCCGATTGCGATTTGGACTATATCCCCAACCAGGCGCGTGAAGGAGAAATCCGGTACGCATTGAACAACAGCTTTGGCTTTGGCGGTCAAAACGTCTGTTTGTGTCTGGGTCGATTCGAAGGCTGAGATGAGCGAATTCA
>JBCCUO010000100.1:0-8484 GCA_039196805.1 Planctomycetota bacterium
ATATCTTTGCATCGATACGCTTCACTCTGGATTTGCGACAACGTTGATCGCAATTCGTCGGCGACCTCCTGATGAATGACTGCTTGGTCGGTTTGATCCAGTGATTCGATTGCTGACTCCAGCGATTCCGCGCCCCAGGCGATCGTTGTCAGCGGATTGTTGATTTCGTGTGCGACGCCCGCTGCCAAGAATCCGACACTTGCCAGCTGCTCATTACGAATGACTTCGTTCGTTCGCTGGCGAACCTGATCGTGCAGGTTCACGTTGAGCTTCTGTTCCTTTTCGTAGGCATCTTTGAATCGATCCAACATCGCGTTCAGGGTTTCCGCGAGCTCGTTCAATTCGTCCTCGGTACCCAAGGTGATGCGGTGCTCGAAGTTGCCTGACGCCACCAGTCGCGACCCCATCAAGAGCGTCTCGAACGGTTTGACGACCTTGGACCAGGCGATTAGGCCTATTCCTGCGACAGTGAACAGCGCGGCTAGGCCGCAGAACCAGGCGACGATCATGGCGGTCCGATATCCGGACTTGGCGTCGTCACCAATGTGCGCGACCGACTGGCCCATGACATCGGCTTGCGTTTTGGTCGCCAGAACCAGCTGCGTAAGAGCTGTCTCCAGCTCATCTGATGCCGCCTGCTCCGACTTAAACGGATTGAGTTGCGAATACAGGTCGCTCACCCGCTGATAGGCCTCTCGGACACGCTGCGTGTCTCCGACGATCTCCAGTGACGTGAATACGTAGCTCTGCCGCACTGCGTGCTGAGTCTCCGCCTCGATTCGCGGGAGCGCCGAACCGAACTGGTTTAGAAGAGTGCGAAACCGATCCTGTTCATCGTCAATCGCAAACGGCTGAAAATCACTCAGACCAGGGGACGAATAGGAATAGTGGGATGACTTGAGCAACCGCAGACGGCTGAAGGAGTCACGCAGGTTCTCTGCTTGCCAGTGCTGTCGATTGGCGGCCCGGATCTGCTCCGAGACATCGGACATCGCGTGAGCCAAATGGCGATAGCCGTAGATGCCAAAGATCCCACTCAAGAAAAGCGGCAGCAGCATCAACAGCAAGAAACCCAAAGCCATCACGGCCTTAAATCGGATCGAACGTCGCTGCAGCATCATCCCCCCTCTCAACCGGTCGCCCCGTGATCGCGCTGGCAAAATAGGCAAATGGCCGGTCGCAAGGCGATTGGCCGTGAAACGGTTGCCGACAATACGGAATTGCGATCGCCGAGGACAAGGCAGATGGGAGGGAGAGCGGTTGGCGACCAGCTTTTGGCGATTGCCCAGACGCCTCCATCCCAACCCGAAGCGTCAGCGAGAGATTTCTGTCTAGCCGCCAGCGGGAGCTGAAGCGGCTGTTAGCTGATAGCGTTCGGGCCGAAAAAGAACTCCTCGTTCCTCGGCTCTTTCTGTTGCAGCGTCGCGCGGTCCCCTCTGCGAGACGCTCCCTCTTTACTGTCCCCACATTCTCCTGTCCCCCTCGTCCGCTGCCGGCCTCCGCCCCAAGGCTTCGTCACTACCGCTGACTGATCCTTTCCGTTTGGCTTACAATGTGTCTGACTGGTCAGCCCTACGGCGACTCCATTGATACAGGAGAACTCATGAGACTTGCCTCGCGACCACGGCAGACGACCAGACTCGTCGGCATTGCCTTCGCATTGGTCGCGACCAGCCTGATTGCAGACAACCACGCACCGGCGCAGCAGTCAGGATCTCGCTCCGGTCGGACTCCCGAGTATTGGATCAAGCAACTTAGCAGCGACCACCACCGCAGACGCGAAGCAGCCGTTCTGCAGCTGATCAAGGCTGGCGTCAGCATCATTCCCCTGTTGGACGCGCCGCTCAAGTCGGGAGAATTAGAACTCACGCTCCAGTCCGTTCGGATCCTCCGCGAAGTGGCCCTTCGTGAGCCCGCGGTGGACGAGTCGTTGGCCTGGGGGAAGCTGGTCGAGTTGTCGACCAGCGGTGGAGGCAACCTTGCAGCAACTGCAGCGGCGGCGCTGGAAGACATTCGGGTTGGCCGCAACAAGGAAGCGAAGCGGACACTCGCCGGCATCGGCGTGTTCGTGGGCTACGGAAACGTGGTGATCAACTCGCGAGCAATTGCCAATCAGCTGCCCGTAGTGCACATCGACGACACTTGGAATGGGGATATCAAACCGCTACGGCTGCTCAGATGGATCCGGCGATTCAATCACGCTCGATTGGAAAACAAGGCGGTGACGTCGGACGTCTTGGACAACGTCGCCCAACTACCCGATTTGGAAACGATGGTCTTGATCGACGGCGAACTGAACGCCGCCGGTGTGGAGGCACTACGCGCGTGCAAGTCGCTAGACTCGATCGAGTTCAGGTACGTTCGATTTACCCCTGATGCAGTCGATGTGTTGCACAAACTACCCGTCCGCGTCCAAATGACCTTGATGGGGACGGGCTTGAACCGTCAAGACTGCGACAAGATCGCCAAACGAATGCCGGGCGTCTATGTCGAACTCAAACGAGGGGCTTTCCTGGGCGTCAATTGCCAGTCTTCGAACGAGACCAGGTACTGCCTCATCAGTGGCATCACTTCGGGCGGTGCGGCTGCCGAAGCCGGCTTACCCAAAGACTGCCTGATCGTGCGCATCGATGATCACAAAATCACGCGTTTCAAGGACTTGCAAGAGGTGATCGCCGAGCACTCCCCTGGCGATGAGGTCAAGATCACCTACGTGGAGGCCGGGAAGCCTCCTCAGGTCGTGACCGCGAAGTTGCAGCGACAGGAGACGGATCGCTTTACCAGGTTTGCTGACCATTGAGTCGCCGTCGCTCGCCGTCCCAGGCCAAATCGACTTTCCAAGCCGCTGTCGCCGAACCGAACCACGACCCGGCGTGGAACGACTCGCGGTGGAGAAGTCGGCTGCGGCGTCGCCTGCTTGATTGGTACGAGGAACATGCTCGAACCATGCCCTGGAGATCCGATCCCACCCCTTACCACGTGTGGGTCAGCGAGATCATGTGCCAGCAGACGCAGGTCGCGACCGTCATCCCCTACTTTCAGCGTTTTGTCGCCGCCTACCCGGACGTGGCTACTCTGGCCGCGGCTGACGAACAGCAACTCATGCGGTTATGGGAAGGCTTGGGCTACTATCGCCGAGCCAGGTCCCTCCATGCCGCGGCCAAACAGATCGTTGACCGCCACGACGGCGTCTTCCCCGACAACTTCGACGATGTGTTGGCGTTGCCGGGCATCGGCAGGTACACGGCGGGCGCGATCCTTTCGATCTCAGGCGACGCCCGGCTGCCGATCTTGGAAGGAAATACTCAGCGAGTGTTCAGCCGTTGGCTCAACCTGCAGAGCCCTCCGACTGAGAAGCTAGCCAACGCTCTGCTCTGGCAGTTCGCTGAAACGATGCTGCCGCCCCGCGGATCGGGCACGTTCAATCAAGCCGCCATGGAATTGGGTGCCCTGGTATGCGCTCCTAAGAAACCCCGCTGCGATGATTGCCCGGTCCGCAGTTACTGTGCTTCGCATCGCGAAAACACGCAGGACCAAGTGCCAGGCAAAGTCACCAAGACACAGTACGTCGAACGTACGGAATTTGCGTTTGTCATCCAAGACCACCATCAACATCTCCTCCTCAGGCGACTTCCCGAGGGTGGTCGTTGGGCCGGGCTTTGGGACTTCCCTCGAACCGCGGAGATTGATGTTGAATCGGTGAACTCCGCCGGAGCATGGTTGAGCGAATCGCTTGGCCGAAACGTGGACATTCTGCCGCGAGTGACCACGTTCAAGCACGCGGTGACGAAGTATCGCATCACGCTTCATGTTCACCATGCCATCCTTCGCGGACGAAACCAAGCGTTACCCAAGGATTGGCAGTTTTTCGGTGATGACCAATTGGATGCCCTGCCGCTCAACGTGACCGGCCGCAAGATCGCAGATCATTTGCAGAGCGATCGCCAATCGCTCTTCGCCCTGGACATCTAATGAGTCGCCCAAAAAATCGCCGAACGTACCAGCCGGCCATAGCAGAAGCCGCGAGGGTTTTCGAAGGCGGCACCCATCAACATCGCGTGCCGGCCGATGGCCGAAACTCTCTGCGAGTTCCGCTACTCAGCATTCGCCCATTTCAAGCCTGGCCCACGGAGTGAGCTGGCCACATGGTCGACAGTCCACTCCGCGGTCCCGAGCCGCGTTCGCCTCGAAGCGAATCAGCCGGACCGACAAGCCACTCCCGAGCCTTGCCAAGTTCCCGGCCAACACCCCAAAGCCCAGTCGCACCTACTCCCGGCCGCGAATGCGTTCCAGTTCGTCGCTGAGTCGGTCCACAACCTTGGGGTATCGATCTGCCAGATTCATTGTCTCACCAAGATCCTTTTCCAGATCGAACAAGGCCCAAGGTTTTGCGAACGGCTTGCCCTTGGGCTGCTGGCGACCGCCACTACCGTTCCCCGCGACCAGTTTCCACTTGCCTTCGCGGATCGCGAACATCCCCGCCGCCGAATGGCAGATCAGCGGCTCGCGGCGAAACGTCTGGTTCGGGTCCTGAAGCACGTTGGCAAAGCTGATCGAATCTGGGCCGGAACCGGAAGCTCGCTCGACGTTCAAGTGATCCGCCAACGTCGCCATCACATCGACCAGACCCACGGTCTGCGTGACCTTGCTGCCCGCGTTAGCTTGGTTGGGCAGACGAACAAAGAAGGGAACTCGATGACCGGCTTCCCAGATATCGGCTTTCGTGCCTCTCCACGGTCCGTTTGACTTGTGGCTTGACGGATGAAATCCCTGAACCCCATCATCATCAACATGATCCTTCTGCTCCGGTGGTACACGCTTCATGAACGAACCGTTATCGCTCGTGACGATCAAGATCGTCTGATCCAGCACGCTTGCCTGGTCCAGCGCATCGATGATTCGTCCCACCGTTGCGTCAACCTGCGTGACAAAGTCGCCATATGGTCCCAACTGCGTGGAGCCTTCAAATCGCTTTGCAGGAAGCACCGGTTTGTGCGGCGCGGTCAGCGGAAAGTAGAGCATCGTCGGCTGATCTCGCGTGACGATCGATTCGATGACGCCAACCGCCTCGTCGGCCAATCGGTCCAAACATCCTTGCATGTCGAAGTCCACCGCCCGAGGACCCTTGCGCGTGAACGCGGGAAACCCAGAGGCTGCATGGTCAACCGTCTCGGTCGTCGTCGGCCGATCGCCACGGAAGTACACATACGGCGGAAAGTCCAATGAGGCTGGGATCACAAAAGACTCATCGAACCCAACGCTGCAGGGGTTGAAAGTGAGCGGTTGCCTCAGATCGACCGATTGCTTGTTCAGGGTCAGTCCCAATCCCAGGTGCCACTTTCCAACAATCGAAGTGTGATAGCCAGCAGCGGAAAAAACGGACGCTAAGGTTGCCCGCTTGCGATCGATCAAAGGCTCGCCGTAACCGTTCAATACTCCGCGGGTCAGACGTGTACGCCAGCAGTATCGGCCGGTCAGCAATCCATAGCGTGTCGGCGTGCACACCGCCGAAGGCGTATGAGCATCGGAAAAGGTCATCCCCTCTTTAGCCAATCGATTGAACGCGGGCGTTTCAATTGTCGAAGACGGATTCAAAGGCTGCACGTCTCCGTAACCCAAGTCATCGGCAAGAACAATGACGATATGGGGGCGAGTCGCTGACTCCGCACGTGCGACGCGGATGCACGCACCCTGAGTCAGCATGACGGCGAGAGTGACGACTAAAAAAGTCGCAACACCGCTGCGCACAAGACGCTGGTCAAGTCGGTTGTGGCCGCCAAGAGGCAGGCGGTTCAATGCAATCATGGTGATCCTCGATCTTTGGGCTGCGGACGATCCATCATCTTACTGGACACGCACTTGTCCGTTCGCATGACACGCGTCGAATCTGCTTGTCGAAAGCGCCGGATAGGATCGACACGAATCGCACCGATCGACACGAATCCGGAGCTGAGTGCTCTCCTACCTCTCCTGAGCATCCGATTCGCTCTCGATCTCCACAGAAACCCAGCTGGTTGCCTCACCGAACCGCGACTTGACGCACACCCTGAGCGTAGCCGGGAGGTTCATTCCCTGCAGCGATGGGGATTGGAACGTGAAACCTCCATTGGGAATCAAGCCCCATTCTTCGGACGTATCGCCCAGCCCGGAGGGCGACACATGTTTGCCGGCGGCGTCAGCCGCCGGACTCGGAACCTGCCTGAACAACAGCCCGGAGGGCGATACATCGCCCGGGATGTGTCGCCCTCTGGGCTTGAGGGGGCTGAGCCTCGACGACCGGTGGCTGACGCCACCGGCACCGATCTGCCGCCCTCCGGGCTAAAAGAGTCCGTCGGTCGAATACACTGGTGAGTCAAAACTCTCATTAATCGCGACCGAGTTCGCGCTGCTGCATCCTGCGGCTGGACGACATTGAACGCAGTTGGTCCGTCCGAAGTGGTGACAGGTTCGATATTCGAAGCGATACGCTCTCGCTTCAGGCTTGTTCTACTCAGTTTTTCTGGGGCTACCCAATAAGAACGCTCGAATTCTACGGTCCCGTCGCCGCTTGCCTGTGTTGCGCGTTAAGAACTTCAGCGTCGCCCGCAAGTCCTCAAACGGGCGGACATTCACAGCGATGCGGTATTGGAGCCACTATAGAGGCAGTCCGGTCAACGCCCAAGTAATAGGGCAATACGCATCTTGAAAGAACCACCAACAATAGACCGACAACACGAATCCAACCGTGATCGAAGCAACGCCTGATACAAGAACGAGTATCTCAAGCCTCTGTATCTTCTTTCGCAGCGCATAGAATCGCATGCAACCCCCGTGAAGATTGCTTGTGTGAGAAGTGAGCCTACTTTGATTTGGCTTTTGGACGTTTGTTGACTCTGACGGGGACATCGTTGGTTTGCTTGGCGCCGGGGGTGCTGCGTCCGCGGGCGACGATCTGATCTAGCTCTTCCCTTAGGCGTTGGACTTGCTGG
Organism: Planctomycetota bacterium; assembly: GCA_039196805.1. Taxonomy (GTDB): domain Bacteria; phylum Planctomycetota; class Planctomycetia; order Pirellulales; family Pirellulaceae; genus JBCCUO01. Next base: position 6,969 of record JBCCUO010000100.1, read on the forward strand.
GGATACTTGGCGGCGACGTTTTCTTGCTCGCCTCGGTCATCTGCCATGCGATAGAGCTGGACCATGGGTTGGCCGCCGGAGTCGGCCTTCTGCCAGTTTTTGCGCGTCGGCTTTGGATTGGTCCACCCTCCCGAACCGGGGCATAGGCATAACTTCCACGTGGCGTCACGGATCGCAAAGTAACCACTGACGGAGTGGTGCACGATACTAGATCGCTGAGGAGCCTCTTTGCCTCTCAACGCCGATAGGAAGCTGACGCTGTCTTCTCCCGCATCATCAGGCACATCGCCGCCAACGATTTCTGACAACGTCGCGAAGATGTCGCTCAAACAGACCAAATGAGACGTCGACGTTCCAGGCTGGACGATGCCCGGCCACGAAACCAGGAACGGAACCCGGTGGCCTCCGTCCCAGATGTCGGCCTTTGAACCGCGAAGCCCGCCGCTGGGATCATGCCCCATCGACCGCAGCTGCTTCATGCTGGACGTTGGCGCTGAGGTTCCGTTATCACAGCTGCAAACGATCAGCGTGTTGGCAAGCTTGCCCGTTGCCCGCAGTGCGTCGACCACCTGTCCGAAGGCGTCATCCGTTTGCATCACGAAATCCGCATGTTCGTTCAGGCCGCTCTTTCCCTTCCACTTGGCAGTGGGCACCACGGGGCTATGCGGAGAACTCCAGGGCACATAGAGCAAGAACGGGTCATCGTCTGACGCACGCTTCTTGATGTAGTCCACCGCCGTCGCGGCCAAACGCGGCAACATTTCTACCGGCTCAATGTGCTCGGTCACCCGATCTTGATCGATCCACAAACGAATCTGCCGAGCATGGTGAAACCCATAAAAGGTGTCAAATCCACCGCGATCAATCGGCCCATGAGTCACCCGGCTGCCGATCGCAACTTCCTTCGCAATGTGCTTGCCGTCAAAAAGCATCCCCAAGTGCCACTTGCCGATCACAGCCGTGTCGTATCCCTGTTTCGACAGCAACTTGGCTAGCGTCAATCGGTCTTCCGCGAACAGTGACGGGCCACCGGTGACAACGCCGGACTGCAATCGCGTCCGCCAGGCATACCGTCCCGTCAGCAATCCGTAGCGCGTGGGAGTGCAAACGGAGGAACCGCTGTGCGCGTCGGTGAAGATCATCCCGCTGGCGGCGATGCGATCCAGTTGTGGCGTTGGGATCTTGCCGTCTGGGTTCAAGCAACTTAATTCACCAAACCCCATGTCGTCAGCCAGCATGATGACAACGTTGGGACGTGTCTCATCCCCGGAACACAATTGAACGCCGCAAGCCGTCACCGCCAACGTGAGCACGAAGGTGTCAACGACTAAGCCTAAACGTGACTGACGGCCAAAGTAAATTCGCTTAAGCACCGGATTTCTCCCATCGCTTGAATCGCTGATAGGCCGCAGCCAGGTCACGTCGCCAGTCGCCCTTGGGCTCCCGCCAAGCCTGTTCAACGACCAAATACCCAAGATAGCCCGACGCCATCAGTTGCGTCAGAAACGCGTCAAAT
>JBCCUO010000101.1:0-8480 GCA_039196805.1 Planctomycetota bacterium
CGAATCAACTCCGGTGATACCTGAACGGTCTCCAGCAACATCGACAGATTGACCTGCTGGAGAAACTGCCGCGCCTGGGATGGATCGGACGCGTCTTCGCCGGTGCACAGAGTGAACGCCTTGAGCCGAGAGGATGATTGGCCTCGTCGACGCAACAGATAATCCAGTACCAAAACGATCGACCCACTGTCGACGCCTCCGCTGAACATCACGCCGATCGGTTCGTCGTCCGGCAGGGTTTCCAACCAGCGGTCGCAGACCTCCGCCAGCTTGCCGATGTATTGGCGGCCGATCGCCCTGATGTCGGCGGGGAGGCGATTGCGCTGCGGTGCGAAGTAGCGGATCAGTTTTGGGTTTGGATCGGGGCAGCCCACCAGCTGCAGTTCCAACAAGTGATGTGCGGGAACCATGCGGGTGTATTCGGCGCGGAATTGATCGACCAAGCCTTCGGTCCGCAATTGCTCGCGGATCTCGTCCATCCGTTCGGCGACAATCAGGGCGGGCCCTTCCGTCCGTTTGGCCAAAAAGTATCTCATGGGGCGTCCGATCGATCGGGCCATGCGGATCGTCTTGCCCGATTGCTGCAAGATCGCGAACTGGCCGCAGATTCCCTGAATCGCCTCGATGTCGCCGCGGCGGACGGCTTCTTCGGCCGCTTGGAGGCTGGTTCCCAGCAGAACATTGCCCGCCGGATCAAGCCGATTGACGACTCGATCGACCAATCTTGCGGGCTGGCCGGCAAAGCGCTCGGCACTTGGCTGACCAGGTTCTTTGGGGGGTTGGGGGCTGAAGGGAAAATTGGGTTGGTTGCGTTTTTTCGTGTCAATCGACATGGTGTCACGTCGTAAGCAATGAGTTTTGTCCGATTCAGGCATTCAAACGGTACCAAACCGACATTCCGTGCGGGTACTGCCGTTGAGGTCTGTTTCTATCACAATGAGTGACGAAACGATGCACATCCGTTCGATTGCGTGGCTTGGGAGGCAGTGGGCAGCTGTTCCCGACTCAGCGGACGGGCGTTGCGATAATCGGATTTTCAAGCGGTAATCACCCGTGGATTTGCAACTCAATTCACCTCACTCGGAACCTCCACGCGACCATTTTGTTGCCATCTTGCAGCATTGGGCGAAACACCGGGGATCCGACATCGCGTACATCTTCACCGAGGGTGAAGAGGAATCCGCGTCGTCCGACAAACACCTGACCTATGCGGAGCTGTGGCGTGAGGCCAGGGCGCTGGCGGGGTATCTGCAGAGCCGGTGCGGCATTCGACCAGGCGACCGTGTGCTGCTGCTGTATCCACCAGGGTTGGATTTTGTGGTCGGGTTGTTCGCGTGTCACGCCGCCGGTGCGGTCGCCGTTCCCGCCTTTCCGCCGCGACGAAACCGAAAGGCATCTCGAATCCGGTCGATTGTCGTCGACTCGGACGCTCGCTGGGCTCTTTCGACCGCCGCCGTCGCCGAACAATTGACGGGCGAGCACTGGCACGATGACCTCCACGGCGTGCAGATGCTCGGCACGGATGTGACGTCGGCACGGGACTTGGAAAGTTGGCGAATGCCCAAACTGAGCAGCGAGAGCTTGGGCGTGTTGCAGTACACGTCAGGCTCGACCGGCGCCCCAAAGGGCGTGATGCTGACCCAGGCCAACCTGGTCGCCAACACCGTTCTAATCTTGGAAGGCTTCGAGCCCACCAAGGAAGCCGTGGTGATGACTTGGTTGCCGACTTATCACGACATGGGGCTGGTCGGCGGCGTGTTGATGCCGATGTTCTTGGGACGCCGAAACGTCTTGATGAGTCCGATCGCGTTCTTGCAGCGACCATCACGTTGGCTGCGCACGATTTCGCGGTACGGCGTCACAGCATCGGGTGGACCGAACTTTGCCTCCCAGCTGTGTGTCGACAAGATCGATGACAGTGAACTGGAAGGTGTCGAACTGTCAACGTTCGAGATCGCGTTCAACGGTGCCGAACCGATTCGCGCGACCACCTTGAATGCCTTTACGGAGCGGTTTAGCAAATTCGGCTTCAAGCACAGCGCGCACTTGCCCTGTTACGGCATGGCGGAGACGACGCTGTTGGTTACCGGTGGCCCCGAGGAGGGACGCCCCGTTATCAAGTGTTTCGACGGTCAGGACTTGGATGACAAGACCGTGACCGCCGTACCGCCGGAACATGAGAGGGCTCGCGAGCTTGTGGGATGTGGTCGCGTCCTAACGGGCGAGCGGGTCGAGATCGTGGATCCTCAGTCGCAGCAAATCTTACCCTGCAATTCGATCGGCGAGATTTGGGTGCAAAGCCCGTCGGTGGGGCAGGGCTATTGGCAGCGCCGTGAGGAATCGATTCGGACGTTCAAAGCGATGACTGCGGACGGCCAGGGACCGTTCCTGCGAACTGGCGACCTGGGCTTCTTGCACGAAGACCAGCTGTACGTGTCCGGACGCCTGAAGGACATGATCATCATTCGCGGAGTCAATCGCTACCCGCAGGACATCGAGGAAACGGTCGAACGGGCCAGCGATGTGATCCAGGCGGGTTCCGTGGCCGCCTTCGCCATGACCCACGACGACCGCGAACAGTTGGTCATCGTGGCTGAAACCGTTCGCAAGCGAGATCTGGACTGGGATTCGGAACTGCAGCGAATTCGAAAGGCGGTCAACGAGGAGCACGATCTGCCACCTGACGCGGTTTACATGGTGCGCAACAGCTCGGTCCCCAAGACCAGCAGCGGCAAAATCCAACGTCACGCGTGTCTGCACGCGGTCCGCGATGGTGACCTAAAGCTGATTGCCAAGTGGGTTCGGTGGGAAGAGTCAGGCGCCTCGCTGAGCGGCACGGACGCGACACCGATGATGCAAGCCGCAGCCGCCCGCGGGCAGGCGGGAGAGGTCGATGCCGACGATGTCGACCAAGACATCGTCGCCGCGGTGATGTTTCATATCGGTCGGGTCGCGGGCGAACGAGCTGGCAAGTTGTCGTTGAACACCAACATTGTTCTGGATCTGGGACTGGACTCGCTGGAGCGTCTAGAGATTGCTCGCGAATTGGAACGGACCTTTGGTGGTCGCTTTCCCGAACAAGTACTGGACGAGATCGAGACGATCGGCCAGACGGCAGTTGCCATCGAACGGTACCTGCCGCCGGGCGGCTCGGCACGTGCCCGCCAGTTGCTAAGCGGCCACGCCAACGGAGTCGCGACGGCATCGGGCAAGTCGTTGTCGCGCGAGCATGCGGCGAAGCCGTCCGTTGAACCAGAGAGTTCGATCGAGCAGTTTGCCGAGTATCGTCGGCTGATGACGACCAAAGAGCAGATGAAGGTGACCGGGGTTCCCAACCCGTACTTCACGGTCCATGACTCAGTGGTTAACGCGACCACCTCCATCGGTGGCCGCGAGTTAATCAGTTTCGCCAGCTACAACTATCTGGGCTTGAGTGGTCACCCGGCCGTGAGCGATGCCGCCGCTGACGCGGTGCAGCGATTCGGCACCAGCGTGTCGGCGAGCCGACTGGTATCAGGCGAAAAACCGATCCACGGCGAACTGGAACGTGAAATCGCTAAGTGGATCGGCGTCGATGCCTCGATCACGATGGTGGGAGGTCATTCGACCAATGAAACCACGATTGGGCACCTGGTTGGTTCGGGCGATCTGATCGTGCACGATTCATTGGCCCACAACAGCATCATCCAAGGCGCGCTGCTGTCCGGTGCTCGCCGTCGCCCTTTCCCGCACAACGATCATGAAGCGTTGGATCGGATGCTGGCGGAGGTACGCGAACAGTACCGTCGCGTGCTGATCGTGATCGAGGGCGTGTACAGCATGGACGGTGACTATTCAGATGTTCCCGCATTTGTGGAAGTGAAAAACCGTCACGGTGCCCTGTTGATGGTTGATGAGGCGCACAGCTTTGGCACCATGGGCGAGACGGGCCGTGGGATGGCCGAGCACTTCGACATGGATGCCCGCGACGTGGACATCTGGATGGGCACACTGAGTAAGTCGGCGGCATCCTGCGGAGGCTACATTGCCGGCAGCAAAGCGCTGGTGGAACTGCTCCGTTACACGGCACCCGGATTCGTTTTCAGTGTGGGGATGCCACCCGCCCAGGTCGCGGCTGCACTGGCGTCGATCAAGACGCTGAAGGATGAACCCGATCGCGTCGCACGACTCAGGCAGCGAAGTGACCTGTTTCTCTCGCTGTGCAGAGAGCACGGGTTGGACACAGGCGACAGCGGTGGGACCCCCGTCGTGCCGGTGATCACCGGCAATTCAATGGTTGCGTTGCGGCTCTCGAACCGACTTCGAGGCGATGGAATCAACGTGCAACCGATTCTGTACCCCGCGGTCGACGAGTCGGCAGCGCGGCTTCGGTTCTTCATCACAAGCGAGCACTCAGAAGAGCAAATTCGCTTCACGGTGGAGCGAGCCGCGATGCATCTGAGCGAGTTAGGGTTTCAGATGGCCCCTGTGGCATAGGGTGGTAAGCAGTCAGCGGTCAGCGAGAAGTGAATGCGGTTAGCTGTTAGCTGTTAGCCAGAAAGGAGCCCACCTCCCCACGCACCCCTCTTCGAACTTTCTGCTCTCCTCTTTCCCCTTCCCACTTCCCCATTTTCCTGTCCCGCATTTCTCTGTCTCCCTCTACACGCGGCTTCCCCTTCACGCGGTAGTCGTCGTGAAACAACTGTTTCATGCGTCCCAGGAAACTTTTGCTTTCTGCAGTGAAGTTGTACGGGTTGTTCGGTCGATACGGGTTGTGACGAGAAACTCGCGCACCCCTTGCGACGGGTTTTGGGGAAACATCACTCCGGACTACCGTGTCGAACACGGCCACCTGCCGGATGGCAAAGGCGAAAGAAACGATGACCCGCAACAGAAAAAACCGACGCATCACCACCTCCCTTGCACTCGTCACCCTGGCAGCAACATGCCTGTGCGGTGCCACCGGATGCCAGTCGTCGATCAACGGCCAAACGCTCCCCAGTGCGTTCTACCTTCAGGACGACATTCAGTACTTCTCTTCAGGTCCTGAGTTCAAGCTGCCCAACGAAGCGGCTGCTCTCCAGGCGGCACGGGCTGAAGAGAAGCTCAATCGTCGTTAGGCATTCCTGATGGCGATCCGATTGACACCCTCGCTCATCCTGAGCGCGCTGACGACGCTGACCGCGATCGGCTGTGGAACCCAGCGTGAAACCGTGCCGACAACGGGATCGGGCACCGTCACGATTCAGGTTTCAGTCGGTGAACAGGACCACGTTTACCAAGTTGACCAAGTGGCCTCGGGTACCACCGTGGAGCAGGTGATGCGATCCGTCGAGGGATTGCCCTGGGAGTGCTCGGGAAGTGGCACCACGGCGTTTGTCGTTTCGCTTCACGACATACCGACGACAGGCGATTCCGGTTGGATCTTTCGTTTGGACGGTGAGTACAGCGACGTCGGGATCGGGACCGCAACCGTCGAACCACCCACAACGATCGATTGGACGTTCGGGAACTGGGACGAGCAGCAGTAACCTGTTAGCGGTCGCTCCGTGATCGTTGGGCTCGCCGGGAAACGCTGCGACCGGCGTTGCGGTCGGCGACTTTGGTTGCGAAGTCCGATTGTTCCGCCTACGGCCGATCACCCCTCTGCTCTGGTATTGGCCGACCTCTATCCAGTACCCTCCACGCCACATACGAACGCACTTTCAAGGACAAGGGACTTCCTATGCGCACGCTGCTGATTCTCGTGTTGCTGGTCGGCGCCGCTTTCATGGCAGGTTGGTTCACGATCAACCGCGAAGGCGATACGACCACCATTCAGATCAACAAACAAGAGATCCGCGATGACGCCCGAAAGGCGATCACCAAGGGTCGCGAGATCTTGGACAAGCGTGATGCTCAGTCGCAACAGTATGTTCAAGATAACGCTGGCAATTACCAGGGGCTGCCAGCCTACCCGCAACAGCCCGGCTATCAACAGCCCGTGTACCCGCAACCGCAAGCTGTCGCCCCCGCATCCGGACAGACCTACGGACAACCTGCCGGATACGTGCGGCCCAGCTATCCGGCACCACAACCCGCTTACCCCCAGCAGCCGGCTTACCCACAGCAGCCTGTGTATCCGGCTCAGTGACCCTCCAGCCATCACCAGGCGGCCAGCTTGGGCGGCTGACGCCAGTGGCTGGCCATAAGTTGACGACTCCGATTCCATCTGCTGTGGATTCATCAAAAAACGCCCGCTGTCGGTCTCGACTCGCGGGCGAATGTCATGGCTTTGAGCCAATGGATTGACCCTTGGCATTCGAAGAGAATCCGATCCAATCAGATCATCTCTTTCAGGCCCTTGAGTGGACGGATGACAATCTTCTTGCTGGCCGGTTTGGGCTTCAACCAGATCTCGGAACCGTCAGCGGGATTGCGACCTTTGCGCTTGGGCTTTGCTTCCACTTGACGACAAACGATCTTGCACAAGCCTGGGATCGCAAATTGTCCGGGGCCACCCTTGCTGAGGGCCTTCTCGATTTCACCCGTCAGAGCATCGAAGACGGCGGCAACGTCCTTCTTGCTCAGCTCGGTTTCTTCGGAAATGTTCGCCAAGATTTGGCTCTTCGTCGGGGCTTTGCTCATGTGCGGGAACCTTTGATCAGAGTTCGGGGAATCCATCCAAATGATGTGTGCATTGCAGAACGACCTTCCGCGTGCCGTCTGACTTGAACGACAAGTGTTATGTTGGGTGATCCCTCGTTGCAACCCGGCTTGGGCGAAAAATCCCCGTGTTTTGTGGGGTTTTTGCGATCTTTCGGCCCGCGAAGCTGCTTCCGGTCATCGTCAACCCCACCCATCGCCGAAATTCGACGGCTCAGGAGTCCAGGGGTGCCGGTCAGGCTGCGGCTCTGGACAGGCCCTCAAGTTGCAACACCGGGATCTAGAATCGACTGCGGAGCGCTTGATCGACCGCGTCGGCTTCAAGTCCAGTCGACTCGTCACTTGAGGCGACGTCGTCGTCCGCAGAAGCGATGCGTCGAAGCCGAGAGCTGACGGTCGGCATCACCGAGTCCGTCGCCTCCGCTGTCACCAGTGGTGTACTTGCCGACTGCGAATCGATTCCCGGACCATCGTCGGCAAGTATCGTTTCGTCAGTCTCCGATGCAACAGACGGTGACGAAGGTGGTAGCACGTTTTGCACGGAAAGTGCGGCCGCCGCCTCGCCTTCGGGTTGCGTGTCGCCCAAAAGGAGTGAAGTCGCCCCGTCCTGCGACGCTAACTCACCTTCCGCCTGCGTCGTTGCCGACGGGCTGGTCTCCGTGAAGGTCGCCTCACCATTCTCCAAGCTAATGCGGAACAGTCGCAGATCGCCAACCTGGCCACGTGGTTCAACAAATCGATTGTTCTCCACCGACATGGTTGCTTCGACTGCCGCATCGCTACCGTTGGTTCCGGAGATCGTGACGATCGTTCCTGCGTCGTTCAGACTGACGACGGGAGACTGGACATCGGTTGCCGATTCCGTCGGACGCGAGAACACCGCTTCTTCCCCCGGCTCAATGGCAGCTAGGACAGCCTTCTGACGCGTTGATCCCAACCAGTCTCGGATCGACACGAATTCGGGCCGCAGACGTCCCACGTTGACTGACACCGCTGCATCACCGTCTTCCAAGGCCGACTCAAAGGAGATTTGTTGGGGCTGTTCGGCGTTCTGCAGGAACGGGATCGCTGGCACTTCGATTTGGTAACTGCCTGGGGCCAACTCGTCAAACATCAGCACTCCGTCGGCATCCCGCTCGACCAGTCGATCAACGGATTGCCCCAGGACGTCGGTGCCGGTCAGCCGGATGTGGTAGCTGAAGCCTTCGGTGTTCGAGGACGATGTCGGCTGAACCACCAATGATCGCCTTTCGAAGTCGGCGACCGTAACGGTGATCGTACCGGTTTCCGTCAGGCCATTCCCATCACTAACCGTATAGGTGAACGTGTCTTCGCCCGTGAAGTCTCCGCTAGGTGGCGTGTAGGTGATCTCATCATCATTCGTCCCAATCGCGACCACGCCGCCCTGTGCGGTTGTGCTGACGGCTGTGAAAGTCAGGGTTTCACCGGAATCGACATTGGTCGGTAGATCCGAAATGGCAATGACGACCGTGGCTCCTTCGCTGCGTATGACCACGGTTTTGACGTCAAGCGTCGGGGGCGGATCGTTCACGTTTGTCACCGTGAACGTCACCGTGCCCTCGTCCAATCCACCGCCGGTATCGCGAATCTGATAGGTGACCGTTTCGGTCCCCGCGAAATCGGCTGCCGGAGTGTAAAAGAACTGGGTCCCGTCCGTGTTGATCGAAACCGAGCCGCCTTGGCTGGGTGTGCCGACCGTATTGATCACGAATGCCTGCGAGTCGGCGTCCGTTGTGTCGTTTGCCAGCACGTCGTAGGCAGTCTGCGCTGCGTCTTCGGTGACGGTGAACGAATCGTTCACGGCAGTCGGAGGATCGTCGGAGGGCGTGACCGTC
>JBCCUO010000102.1:0-8407 GCA_039196805.1 Planctomycetota bacterium
ATTGCTGAAACAGGGCGTCCTCGACCGACTTTTCAACCTCTCGCCAGCCAAACTCCATCTCTGCGAGCCCGGCCAGCAGGATCACGCTCAACACGCTGGGCGAACGTCGGCAGGCTTCATCCGCTTCGGGAAGTCGCCCCGTCAGCAATGACTGGCGAACAGCGTCCCCCATCCCATCAGGAAGCACCTCTTTTCGCCGGAGCGTCATGATCTGATCAAAGACCAAGTAGGCCGCCGCCATGCTGAGAGCGAACAGAATGAGTAGAATCGTCGCTCCGACCAGCCCACCGCTCAATAAGATGTCCAACGCTCCCGCCGGCTCGGATGATTCCGGCTCCGTTTGGCCGAACAGGCCAGCTGCACCGATGACGAAGCAATCGTAGCCAAACGCTGCGGGACTCATTGAGCGGACTCCTGTTCCATCCCCGCGACCGAGGCGGCGGAAACCGTCCCGGATACTGAGATCGTCGACGCTGTGGGGACGTTCGAAGAGCTGGTCCTGCTATCGCCGGGGCCGCTTTCGCCATCTCCGCTATCGCCGGAGTGGCCGGCCGTCAACAGAAACTCCGCATCGGCCAACAGCGGATCATCCCAACACAGCCTTAGAACACCTGATTGCTGCAGTCGTTGGATCATTTGGTGGTGGGTCTGTCGAATCTGGTTTTCGGCGCGCTCGATGCGTGATCGCCGTTGGGCCCAAGACAGTACCAGCATCGCAAAGATAGCGGTAGGAAGCAGCGAAAGCAGCAGACTGGTCAACAGCATGGACGCGGTGGGGTGCGGGAAATCGTCCAACCGGCTAGCGCCAAGGGAAAGCACTGAAACACTGGCGTCAAAGTAGCCGCGATACAACGCGACGATCGGTCCCGACATCAGCGTCCAAAAAATGGCCGTACCGACGATTCCCATCAACACCACGGTAAAACGCGGGACGGCGACCTTGTCGATCGCTTCATCGAACAATCGCTGCGACTCTTCTTGCAAGGCGTCGATGCCCGACAAGTACGCCGGAGCTGATTCACGGCCCGTGTCACGTGGTGGTACGCGCTGATCATTGATCCGGTGTAGTTGATCACGAAATCGAACGGCCAGCGGGCTAAGCCGGTCCGCCACCGCCGCTGCACTCCGCTGCCGCAGTCCATCACGAATCTCCGCTGCAACGCCACGTTCGTGCGACAGGTTCTTCGCACTTGTCCAGACGGTGCTGACCAGGGACGGGAGGGAACCGGAAAGCGACAGCAACAGACGGTCCCACGCGCCGTGCGTCAAATTCAGCAAGGAGAGAATGGACCGGTAGGGGAACCACAGGGCAGCCGTGTCGGTCAAAAAGCCCAGTCGCAGGCGACTGCGGACGGCGGCTCTCAGCGGACCGCCGCCGCCGACCAGCAGCTCGGCGACTTCGGCGGGCAACTTTTCCGCCTCGTGATTCAGTCGTCTGACCGCATCGGTCAGTCCGGGTAAATGATCCGAGAGCATCGAGTGCAGAGCGGCGCGAAAGCGGGTTTCCAAAATCGATAGCCGCGTGCTCCGACGTCGGTCGCCTTCCCAAGCGCCACCCACTTCCTCACGCATGCGACGAGCCAGTTGATCGGTGGCGTCGTCGCTGACCTGGCCCTCCTGCGATCCGGATGTCAAAAAGTCATCGATAAGTATAGGCGCAGAAAAGACGCTCTCGGGTGCCACGCGTCGCATCTGAGCAACAAAGGCATCGACATCGGTCTTCAAAGCGTCATTTCGCTGGCGAACCGCGTTGATGACTGGAACGACCAGGCTGCCCTCGCTGGCATCCGCTAAGGCGCTCACGACTTGCGATCGGATTTGGTCGCGGCGGACGACCATGACCAGCACCGAGGCCAGCGACAACGCGCGCTTGGCGACCGACGCGATGCTGCGGCGATCGTCTGAAGAACCAGGCGTATCGACTAACAAATACGGTGCCCCAATCGGAATCATCTCGGCCGAATCACAGTGCAAGAAACGCTCGTGGCGTGGATCCAGATCGATCGGCGATCGCGGCCCCACCCAAATCAACTTCTCGGTCGCTTCGTCAAGATGATTCCCGCTGCGGATGGAGCTTGCGGCAGGGCTCTTTCCAACCATCTGGCGGACCAGCCAAGACTTCCCTTGACCGGCCGCCCCGATGACGGCAACCACGGTCGCTCCGTCGCTGCGGTCACTCAAGACGCCGCGCCGGGCCTCGCTGTGTTCGTCACAGAGTTCCGCCACTTCGCGTCCGACGCGGCTGTCACCCAATACCGCGGCGGATGCGGCGCGGACACGACGCAAGAAGTCTCCGTCCGTGTCAATCGATTTGTCGCCGGTCATCGTGCCAAATCTGGGGAAAGGGGTGATCATGGACGAGGAGAAATGGGCCTGGCACCACGGCGGTCGCCGGAGTCGCGAAGCAAGTCACCTCGGTCGTGGTAACAATCGCTGCAGCTCTTGACGGAAGTCTTCGCGAACCTGATAGACGACCAGTGTAGGTCCTACTGCTTCGCGAGGTTGGATCTGAGGAGGAGGTAGATTCACCGGAGCGGTCAACACATCGACCTGGACCGGATTTTCGGGCCGCGCAACGCCGAACGTGTCACACAGCACTGCGTGGAAGTCGCTGACCTGTTGACGGGCCGCTTGCTGCTCGACGTTCTGCGTGCTGCGTCCCCCTGCCCAGTGCGCCGCCAACGTGGTCAAACCGGCCGCGGCAAATAATTCGGAAACGGATGCGGACAAGAAAAAATTGGCCCCAAAATCGACCGGGATCATCAGCACGCCGCCAAACGTGGCCAACAGGGCGACTAGCGGCGTCAATCCAGCGACCATCTTCTTGGCCAACGGCACTTCGCGCCACATCTGCGTCACCGCCTCGTCGAGTCGCTTCGGATCCAGGGACGTGAAGTCATCGCGTTCGAATCGAGACAGTGCCGCTTCGGTCGCCTCCATCCATGCCTCTGATGCCGGCCAGTGGGACAAACGCCGCTCACCCCCATGTTGGGCAATGGCTTCCCGGAGCAGTTCAGGGGACATCAACCCACCAAATTCGCCTCTCCGAAACTTGTCTTTGACATCGTTGGCCGCCTGCTTGGCCAATCCGGTCGGTGTCAACTGACGAATCAGGTCGCCCGCACCACCGACCACGCGGCGAACGGTCGAATTGATCCGGACACTCCAGCGGGCGTACCAGGGAGCCGTCGCGATGAATGACTCCGTTAGCTGTCGAACAATTCGCGGTGACTGATGAAGACGCAGCTCAAGCACCCGTCCACCTACGTCGCGATGAGCAAAGAAATTGAGGGTGGCGTCCAGCAAACAGTCTTGCGCATTAGACGTTTGCATCACACTGCGGTCGACATCCTGCTGGATCTTTGCAAACCCGTTCTCCCAGACAGACGTTTCCAAACCTTGCTCCAGCGCGCGCTGCATCTGAACAAACAATTGTGCTCGATCCAGCTGATTGGATAACGAAGACAGCAACCGATTCGATTCGATGGCCGCGGGTGGGTTCTTGGCGTGGTCCGGATCGATCGAAAAGAAAGTGGGAAGTTCCTCGTCGGTCACTCCCTTGCCAATGGGACCGTCGGTGGACACGTTCGAAGCGCTGTTCTGATCGTCGATGATCGGAATGAACGGTCGGCTCTGTGGGACCAAGTAGTCGTAGGCGGCATAGACTGTTTCCACGCCATGCGTCTGAGCCAGAGGGCGAAACGATTCCAATACCGCGTCGGGCGTCTGGTCGGGGCGAACCATGTTGACGGCCAACATCCGCGGTACACCCGGCATCAGGTCCGATGCAATTCTCAGCAGGTCGGCTAAGGTCGCGTCGCGCGATGAATAGGCGGCGCTGACGACGATGAACGCGGAGCAAAGCGTGGCGGATCGGCCCAGCAGCCGCCGGCGCGCTTCAGGAGAACCTAGTCCAAAGGAAGCATCAGAGACAATGTCGGGGCAATCCAACAGACCGATCCCCAATTCATCCAGACCGGGGTCGGTCGCCACCAGGGGAACCGAGAGCGATGATTCGTCGCCACCTTCGTTGTTGTATTGCCGATGCGCGGAGGCGGGTTCATCGGACAACATTTCGGGCGGGTTCCCCAATGCGTCGCCGATACGGCTAAGCAACAGTCCCCAGAGCTGAACATCCCGCCGCCAAATCTCGGGCAACCAGAGGACGAACCGGTGGGTGCCCTGTTGATTGTTCGTGCCCCGCAGTGAACGAGCTTGGCCAGCGGGGCTCAGGAACGTCGCCACCAAACTGGTTTTGCCGCTGTTGAGCATCCCGGCCACGGCGACCGTTGGCTTATCCAAAAAGGGGACGGCCGTATGCAGCGTGCGCCCCGCCGTCAACACCTGCTCAGCCGCTTCGTCATCCAGACGGCGGAGCGCCGACAGGTAGCTCTCGCGTCCCTCGACCCGCCCACGACGTTCGACCGCTGCTCTGCGGTCGTCGTCTTCCAGCAGCGACAGCAGTGCGGTCCAGTCGATCGGGTCGGGCGCCGGACTCCGTCTCAGTCCAAACACCATCAGCTTGCGGTCCCGTCTGCGGTCGCGTCGCCTACTACCGCCATGACTCCATCGCCCGCGATCGTCTTGCGTCCCGTGTCGATTTTGTCGGGTGCCGGTTTGTCGAAGCTGACTTCCCACCAATGCTGGGCCTCCGCGATCGTCCAGGTGTCGACGTCGGCGCACTCACCTAGCATTTCGGCAACTTGAACGATGGAATCGGGACGTTGATCGGGTCGCCGCGCAAGGCACATCATCAAAACCTGTTCCAAATCGGCGGGCAGCGGCTTACCCAGTCGTTCGCTGGGCGGCACCGGATCTTGGTGCAATTGCTTCATGCAAAGATCGATGGAGGAATCACCGTCAAAGGTGGGTTTGCCGCATAGCAGCGCGTAGCCCACCGCTCCGAGGGAATAGATATCGCTCCGGTGATCTGATGTCGAGGCGTCGCGGACCGACTCGGGGGCCACATAGATCGGCGTCCCGGTTAGCGATTCGACGCGCGTCAGGTTGGTTGCCTGGGCCTCGACCTCTTTGACCAGGCCAAAGTCCAAGACCTTCAGCAGATCGAATAGTCCCGCCCGAGCCGTCAGCAGCAAGTTGGCGGGCTTGATGTCGCGATGAATCAAGCCTTCGCCGTGTGCTTCTCCAAGCGATCCGCAGACTTGCCGCAGCATATTGATCACCCGCGCCGGTGACTGAGGCCCGTAGTAGTCGATCAACTGTTGCAACGTGATCCCATCAATGAACTCCATCACATAGAAGAACACACCGCTGTTGGTCCGGCCGTAGTCATAGATGTCGACCGTGTTTGGGTGACGGAGCCGCGCCGTGATTTGGACCTCGCGTTCAAACCGTGACGCCGATCGCTTGGTCAGCTGTTCTCCTTCCAGCACCTTGATCGCTACGTCCCGACGCAACAGGTGGTGCCGGCCGCGATAAACCGACCCCATGCCACCGCAACCGAGCAGTTCGCTTAGCTCATACTGCCCCAGTCGCCTGACGGCAGTGTCCGATTGGTTCAACCGATTGGCCAACCGGCGAAAGAGCGCCGCGACCGCCACGAGCCCGATCGCGGACAGGATGGCCAAGGCGACCAGCCCCATGATCGAGCGACGCAAAATGGCGACCGGGCGAAACGCCTCTTCGACGTCGATTTCGCTGGCCACACCGATCTCGTACTCCGGCAACCAACGCCAAGCACCGATCACGGGCACGCCACGATAGTCATTGTAGCCGTCGACATTGAAACCATCCGAACCGCGTGTCGCTTGATCGGCCATCCGGGTCAACGGCCACTGCGTTGGTGCTTCGGTTGCCTGTTCGCCCAGCACCAGGTTGGCTTGTGGGTCACGAATCGAGATGCTCAGCACGCTGGTTGCGTTTTCGTCCTCGTCCAGCAAACTCATCCGCCGAAGCTGGCCTTCAAAACGGCTTTGCGAAAGCAGCGTTCCGCGGCGATCAAAGGCGTAGGTTCCGGACGACCGGCCGCCTCGGGTGATCGAAAGCAGCTGCGAAAACTCTTTGGTCGGATCCATGATCAGCCCAAATCCGCCGACCGACTGGGCTCGCTCGGTGACCGGCGACACGACCAACATCATCGGGCCGCCCGGACGAGTAAGCGGTCCGCTTTCGGTGATCGCGGCCGGTGCCGGAAAGGGCCGGCACACGGTGCTGCGACCTTGCAGAAGTCTCAGCAACGCGTCTTGGCCGATGGGCAGCCTGGCGTCGACCAAACCGTTGTGATTCGAGGCGATCACGCGTCCTCGAACGTCCGTGACCACCCAGCCCAAATAGGGAGCGGTCACGGCCCTCGACTGCAGTGAGTTCTCCATTCGCATGATGGACGGTTGGATCGGCGCCGACTCCGCATCTTGGTCCAAACGCACCAAATCGAAAGCCGTCTCACGAATCGCTTTTTCAGAAAGCAGGCCCTGCGCGTCGCGTTGCCGTTCCCTGAGCCACAGCCGCAGTGATTCCACATTGCTTGAAACGACCGACTGCAGTGACTCAGCCGTCAACTCCCGAAGCGACTCCCGCACGGTCACCGTGATCCAGGCCAACACAGTACCGATCAAAATCGCCAACAACGTTGCCAGAATCGGGCCACGCTGCAAGATAGACCTGGCGCCCGTCCCGCGTTTGGTCGTCGGGCCGGTCCCACGGCTGGACAGGATCGAATCTAAGCGACGAGAAAGCAGCTGAGGCATCCCGCCAGTATCACTGAAATCCAGTCGCCCGTCGACTTTGCGAAAGCCGAGTGCTGGTCCTCAGCCAGAAACGCAATCGCTGGGTCGTTGCCCTTTCGCTTGAGCTTCTTGAAGTTGCGCTTTCCGGTTTGTCGGAAATGCTTCGCACCGCGAATTGCATGAAACCCAGAGGGTATCCGCTTTCACTCTCCCTCTGGGAGAGTGATATCCAATAGCGCAGCTTCAAAAGTTGCGTTTCCGGCTGAGGCTCATTCAACTGGACGGTTGGTTAGGCCGCGACTCGTTTGGCGGGTTGGTTGGCAATCGCTTCTTGCGAGATCACCTCTTCGGCCAACGCGGCGTAGTCTGCCGCGCCATTGCTCTCCGCCGCGTATTGAAAGATCGACTGGCCAAAGCTTGGAGCTTCAGCCAGGCGGATATTGCGGCGGATGCGAGTGTCGAAGAACTTGGCTTGCGAAAAGAACTCGCTCCCGCCCACTTGGGCCCGGCTGGCTTGGAAAAAGTCGTCGATATCGGTGCTGACTTCGGCCGCCAATCGGGTGTTGGAGTCGTACATGCAAAGCAGCACTCCCGACAATCGCAGCTGCGCATTCAGTCTCCGCGAGACCACTTCGATCGTTCGCAACAGCTTGCTGAGTCCATGAAGGGCCAGAAAGTGGGGCTGCAGTGGTAGGAACACCTCGCTGACGGCCACCAACGCATTGACCGTCAGCACGCCCAGGCTGGGAGGACAATCCAGCACCAAATAGTCGTACTGACCGGTGTCGGCGTCCAGCTTGTCCCGCAGGATCATCTCGCGACCAACTTCGCTAGCCAACTCCAGCTCGGCGGCGGCCAAGTCCAGGTTGGCGGGCACAACCGACAATCGGTCGTTGACTTGCTGGCGGGCTTGGTCCAGCGTCGAGTCGCCACACAGCACTTCGTACATGCTGGGCTGACCATGAGCCGATATACCCAGGTGCAGCGAGGCGTGAGCCTGGGGGTCCAGGTCCAAGACGCAAACACGTCGGCCTGTTTCAGCCAAGGCAGCGGCCAAGTTGACCGACGACGTGGTCTTGCCCACGCCACCCTTTTGATTGATTACCGCGATCGAACGCACAGCACGACTCCTTCCAGCAAACTTGGACCAGTGCGAAGCCGACCGAACCGTCTTGACGATCAGGCCGCGGCCCGTGGACTGGGCTCTTGATTTCGCAGCTGTTGGTATGCCAATAGCACTTCATACAGATCGGAGTCGAGGCGGATTGTGTCGCCCGAGAAATCATCCAGCCAAGATCGCTGAGAATTGGCTGCGTCAATCAGCAGCGGGACCAGATTGCGCAGCGGCACCGCCACGGTTTTGGCCGACAGCGTCCCGGTCATCCGATCCAATTCGCGCTGCTGTCGTGTCGTCGAGTCTCGGTCTTGGCTGGTCGCGTTGGGAGCCAGGCAGGTTCGATTTCGGACCGGGCGCGGATGATCGTGACGCATCGACATCTCTTGGCAACGGGAGGGAATCATGGCTGTGGAACGGGTTGTTGGGCGGAGCCAAACGGCGCGGCGCGTCCAAGCCAAAATCGACGTGGAGCACTCCTTGCCTCGTCAGCATCGGTCACCTGGCCTGAGGACTTGAACCGATCTTGACGACTTTTCTGATCACGCGTTTTGTAGCGACCTTGAGCGGCGGCAATCGGGCGACGCGATCCAACCGGCGAGACGTC
>JBCCUO010000103.1:0-8396 GCA_039196805.1 Planctomycetota bacterium
ACTTGCGAAAATTCATCGGCATCGACGCTGGTGGCGGATTCGACCACTTGCTGCAAAGGCTGCGAGGACGGCTGCCGATGTTGCGGTAGCGACAAGGCGAGCTGCGAAGACTGCAGCTGCAGCGTTTGCGACTGCGAAGTCTGCGCGACCGAGTAGTTCGACATAGCGCGCAAGAAACTCTTGAGACGGCTCGCCGGGCGTCATCCCGGCGAGTCGTCTTTTTATTGTCAAACGACCACTCCGAGGTCCCGAGCCGCGCTGCACCGCGTAGCGCATCGACCGGTCAAATCGTAGCGGAAGCCGCGGAGGCTTTCGGAGGTGCGACCGGTCATCGCTACGCCACCGTTGAGGGCCGAAACTCTACGCGAGTTCCGCTACGATCCCGACGGCATCATCCGCGCAGCGCATCGAGCGGTCAAATCGTAGCGGAAGCCGCGGAGGCTTTCGGAGATGCGACCGGTCAACGTTGCGCCGTCTGCTGAGGGCCGAATCTCTACGCGAGTTTCGCTACGATTTCGGTGGCATCCGTCATGTAGCGATCGATCCGCGCCCACTGAGTGAGCTGGCTACATGGTCGACTTGATACGTGTGCAAGAGGTAGGTGTGCTGATCGATGTTGAAGGCCATCGGCATTCGCTCGCCCGTCGGCCAAAGCGCGTTGGCTGCCTGGAAGGCGTCCGCGGTTGGACGATCGCAACGTGGTACGACCGCGCGGATCGGAATCGCCAGCTCGTTGGATTCTGACTCGGCTCGATGAACTATCGCCAGTGAATCGAAGACGCGATCCTCCTCGGTATCGATGATACGAACCGAGACAGGCACCGGTGTCGCATTGGCAACCAGCGATCGGAGCCTTCGCGAGACGACGAGAGTTCGTGTGAACCCTGCTGCCGCGATCGCACCGCACAGGATTGCCATCACCAGAAGTGGCCACCAACCGCGGCCTGCGTCCATCCAGGCGGCCCAGCCATTGGGTAGAGGGGCCAGATACCAGGTCAGGAAGAACAGCGAAAACGTGGCGGCCGCCGAGAGGACGGCCAATTCGCGGCGAAGCCCAGCTTGGCACGCCGCCCGCATCTGATTCCGCCAGGCGAAGAGTTGCTCGTGCGTCACCGGTGAGGTTGAGAACTAGGGACGTCGTCGACGAGATACGATCGTGACGCCCGCCAGCACGGATCCTAGCCAGACCAGTGACGGCTCAGGTATGGCGACCACTTCGATGTTCCCACCGCTGACGATGATCGGCTCGTTGACTTCTATGAAGTCCTTGTCCAGCAATGAAATCGTGTTCGCGACCAGCTTGAACTGATCACCAACGACGGGGGGCGCGGCTGGGTTACCTTGAAGCAAGAATCTGCCCAACAGCAGGACGCGACCAGTGGGCAGTTCAACGTCCTCAAACGAGCTCAGAAAGACCGAAAGGTCATACTCCGCCGGTCGATTGCTAGGTCGCGCGCCCAAAAAGTCGACCGGTTCACTACCGAAGAGGAAATTCGACTGGCCGGGCCCAATCGCTCCGTTGGCACCGACGAACTCGAGCAGAGAACCAGGATTGTCGGTATTCGTCAGCGCAAGGTTCAGCTGGAGATTTCCGACCTTTACTGGTGCTGACGGTCCGATCACTTCGGCGGTCACGTCAATGAACCCAACGTCACCCTCCACGATCGTGCTGTCACCCAGGTTGATCTGGATGGCCGCTCCAGCGGGTAATGCGTGAAACGCAGCCATGCCGGTGATCACGCTGGCCACTCGCGATAGCAAGCGTCTTTGCTTGGCCAAACGGCTGATCACATGCCCTGGCCGAAAACGGGGTTTGGGTTCCATGGCTTTCTCCGAGGTGTGTTTAGGAAGGTTAGCTGAGTCCATGGCTGGGTCAATCATCTCGCTGGAGTCCTTGATCGATTTGTCGCCCCTGAGCACGGCTGACCAGGGCGCGGTCAACGACGTTGATCTGTCCGTCACCGTTGACATCCGCCTCCGGGTTGCTACCCAGTGCCACGGCGGCGTTCACCGCCGCCACGTCCAAGGCATCGACCACTCCGTCGCCCGTGACATCGCCCAGCAAGCGGTGGAAGTGCAGTTCAGCTTCGTATCCGTTGCTGACATCACCGTCCAAGTCGATCGACAGCCGATAATAGCCGTCCGCGTCGCTTGAATTGCCGCCACCAGGAATGCCGCCAGACCCGAAATCGATTCTTAACACTTGGTCGACGGCCGACACGTGGGAATCTAGGTCGATCGACACACCGGGACCCGTGCCGTCTAACTTGAATCGTTCCAAGCGAAGGCGGTCTGCTGCCGCTTGATCGGCCAACGAAGCTGCAACTGCCGTTGCCAGGTCGGCATTGGACAGTTCGGTTTGGATGGTTTGCAGGTAGGACCGCTGGGTCTGCCCGGATTGAACGTCAAAACCAAGCACGCGTGGGTCGCCCAGCGTGGCGGGATCCGTGATCGGGAGATCACCGGACAAGGCGCGGCCGCTGGCTCGGCTAACAAGAGCGCGGTCAATCACGTTGACGGTTTCATCGCCGTTGATGTCCGCCGCGGTTGGGCCGGCCGCACCGACGTTTTCGTTGACCAGTCGGACGTCGTCTCCATCGACAACACCGTCGCCCGTTGCGTCACCGAGCAGCCGGTAGAACGTCAGCAATGTCTCGTTGCCATTGGCGGAGTCGCCGTCGACATCCAAACGAAGTTCGTAGTAGCCGTCGCCGACATTGCTATTGCGGTTGCCGCCGATGCCACCTTCGCCGAAGTCAATTTCCAGGGCGTTGCCACTTGCTGAGACCAACGTTGAGAGTGGCACGTCGACGGCTGGCCCACTGCCATCGAGTTCGCGGCGAGTCAGCAACATGCGGTCGTTCGCAGAGTCTCCGTCGGACAACGACGACAAGATGGCAGCTGCCAGTTCGCTTCGCGTGAGGTCGATGCCGACGTTGCGAACATACGATCGGGCCGCACCCGTGTTGCCAACTCTCAGTCCGGTCACGGCGTCTTCGCCGGGCGGGTCGAAGGCGACCATCACCGAAACATCGCCGTCACCTCCAGGTTGCATTTCGACGTTGCCCGCGTTGTCCGTGCCGACGCTGAAGAACCGGTAAGTGTGCGTCTGGCCGTCCTGAATGGCGGGGACTCGAACTTGACCGTTGCTCGTGTCTGACCCCACAGCGGCGCCGACCCGGCCCACCGGTCTCGGCTCCAGCCCATCCACGCTCACGAACAGCTCAATACCAGCGAGCCCGGAGCCCCCTGTGTCGGAACCGGAAAGGTCGACGACCAGCGACGGCGTGGAAGCGTCAACGGAAGTCGCGGCGGTAACCGGAGCGTCGATATCGCCGACGAACGTGGCCACCTCGCGAGCATTCGTATCTGGTTCGCGGTTGCCAGCTTCATCGATCGCGATTGCGTAGAACCCGAGCGTCTGGTTGCTTTGAGCGGCGTAGCTCCCGCTGGGATCGGAGGCGGGTAGGGTGTCCCAGAGCGTCCACGGACCTCCGTCGATTTGAACGTACACGTCATGGGCGGCGACCCCTGAAGCGACTCCACCCGTCAGCGGATCGGTTCCGCCAACGGTGACCGGAATCTGTCCCGAGGTTTGGGACGGATTCAGAGGAGTGACCGTCCCGGTCGGGGCCGTTGCGTCAACGGTGAATTCGACACTTGCCGAACCGGCGCCGGAGTTCCCCGCCAGGTCGCTGACCGTCTCCGCGTTGACGGTAAGCGTGTAGCGACCGTCTGGGGTCGTGAGCCCAAGCAGGCCGCTCAACTGCCACGTGATCGAATCCGTCGTGGTTAGCGTTGCGGACGCAAGATCGATTGAGCCTTCCAGGTCGGCTAGCGAGAAATCCTCGATCGACACTGTCGATGCATCAAGCGGCTCACTAAACGTCACCTCGATCGACTCAACTCCGGTCATTCGAGGATTGGGATCGATGGTCGACACATTGGTGATCGCCGGTGCTTGCGAATCGGCAAGCTGATTGCCGAAGTCGACCGTGTCACGATCCTGTCCGGGAGCCAACTGAATCACGTACCGATTCGGACGCGAGTTGGCTGGGCCGGGATTCCCGGGGCCACCTACGTCGTCGACCGGGTAACCTGTCCCGACAAAAGTTCCATCGTAAGACCACACCGATTCGGCGAGTGCGTGTAAGTCCAGGCCTGCGAAGGTCGCACCCGTGTTGAACACACTATCGTTTTCGTCGTCACCATCGATGACCGCGGAGCCGGATTCCCTCAACAGGTGTCGAAACTCTGCCGTCGTCAACGAGCGACCCAATGATTCTCGGGCCAACTGCTGGGCCAACAAGGCGGCACCGGTCACCTGTGGCGTGGCCATGCTGGTTCCCCGCATGGCGGAGACGCCGCCAAACTGGTTCGCTCCCATCAAGATTGCCCCAGGAGCAACGCTGTCCAGCATGAAGTCATCGCGTTGACTAAAGCTGGCAAAACGACCGGGTCCGGTTGAGTAATCGGTGCCCGCCGGGCCGAAATCCCAAGGCCCGCCACGGTTGGAATCCCAAACGGCCCCTACGCTGATCGTACTGCTGTCGGCAGCAGGGAAGGCCAATCCTTGGTCGCCGTAGAGACCATGGCTGTTGCCGGCGGCGGCAACACTGATGACACCAAGGTCACTCAAGGCGGCCAGTTCATCGGAGATGCCATAGCCGGCGATCGGATCGGCCCAATTCATGCCGTCACCTATCGACAGGTTCACTGCATCGATGGCGTAGTCGTCGGCGTTTTCGATCACCCATCGAAGCGCTCTTTCGACGTCGCCAAACGTGCCGCGTCCATCGTCGCCAAAGACTTTCAAGGCAATGATTGACGCATCCGGCGCGATTCCCGAATAGTCCGCGTCCTGGCCTGCGATCCAGCCGGTGACATGAGATCCGTGACCGACACGATCCGAGGCATCACCGTCGTCGTCGGCAAAGTCGTACTGATAGATGATTCGGTCCGCGACTCCATCACCGTCGCCATCGGGGCCGAAGAATGGGTGGTCGACATCGATTCCGGTGTCGATCACCACCACCGTGCCGCCACCAAGATCAGCGAATCGCTCGTCTTGGCGAAGGTCGGAAAGTCCGATCCACTCCGCCGTGGGTGAGGCAAAAGGGTCGAACGATTCGGTCGGAGCGGAAGCTTCGATGAGTCCCGGAAGCACGATGGGAGCAACGCTGCCACTGGCTTGATAGGACCGATCCAGCGAACCGGTCGCTGCATTCGCACCCGCCTCACCGGGGAAGGTCTGCACCCATCCCTCCTGAACTTCCTCGGCGACAACATAGGTGCCGGGGCGAAGGTCCGTGAATTGGTATCCACCCGTGTCACTGGAGAGCGTCGTGGGTTCTTCCGGATCACGTTCGCCGTCGTCATCAAGATCCAGATAGACCGTCCATCCGACCAGCCCGGTCTCGCCGTCGTTGAGGATTCCATCGCTATTAACGTCGTTCCATACGGTGCCGCCAATCGATCCGAGTTGCACTAGGGCGGCGTCGAAATCCAGATTGTCTCCCAGCGCGGGCGTGAAGGACGCCGTGCGGCCGTCGATCGAAAAGTCACTGTCCAACGTGGGATCACCGCCCTGCCCAGCTTGACCGATTGCAAACCCGGTTGGCGTCTCGATCTCAAGGAAGTACAAGCCATCGGTCGGCACATCGGTGAACGAGTAGACGCCGCCACCGGTCGTGAGAGTCGAGGCCAACTCGACCGTGGTCCCTGCCCCGTCGTCGGAGAACAAGCGGACAGTCACGCCGTCGACGCCCACTTCACCATCATCTTGGATTCCGTTGTCGTTGATGTCATCGAAGACGAAGTCACCCAGGGTGGCGACGCCTCCGGGTAGCGTCACGGTCCAATCCGCATCTTCACCCAAGCCTTCGATGTTTCCCGCGTTGTCAGCAGCAATCGAGACGAAGGAATAGGTGCTGCCAGGCGTCCCGGTCCAAACCGCCTCCGTTGCCGTGGTCTCGTCTAGCCAGACGGAATAGTCCTCGCCGTTTTCGGCTACCAAGATGGTGTAGCTGGCCAGTCCAGACCCGTCCTCATCATCTTGGCCGGCCCAAGTCACCGTGAACTCAGGGTCTTCCGGGGCCACACCGGAAATCACGCCGCTCTCGGGCGGCGTGGCATCCAGCGTGTTGAAGATTGGAGGTGTATCGATCGGCGCTTCGGTGTCGAACACGATTCGCGCTTCTGCATCGATACGAGTCCCCGTCTCGACGTTGCTATTGGCAGTGATCTTGTAGTCGAGGTACCCCTCGCCGTTACCCTCTTCATCGTTGGGAATCAGCAGCCCCAAGTCCGGATCCAGCGGCGGCTGCCCGGTCAACGGGTCGATGGCAATCAATCGCCAGAAGGCTTCCCGAGTGGCCACATCAATTCCGGCGGTGAACTCGACCAACACACCCAAGTCGTCGGTCAAGTCGATGACGGTCGTGTAGAACGGTGGAGCGTTTGGCACCGTGAAGTTGTAGCCACGGAAACCGAACCCGGTGATCCCAAACGTGGGCAACGCCAAGTCGTCGTCCAACGTTTGAGTCACCTCGACGAGTTGAGCGGACGCGGTTGCATCGGCAGCGTTCTCAAAGCGGATGCGATACGACAATTCGGTGTCGGCTGCGATCCAACGTTCCTCGCCAAATCCTTCGGGGCCCAGAATGTCGTTGGGGTCTCGAGGGCGTTCGACGCACGGTTCGTAAGTGGTGATCCGGATGCAATTCTCTTCGTCCACTTCGGTGCTGGAACCACACCCTTCATCGGTGCCAACCGTTCGCTCGTCATACTTCTCGCACTCGCAGCAGTCTTCGGGTGGACTGAAGGGCAGCACGCCGGCGGCCCGCAAGTAGATTCCACCCCCGGTAACCAGGGACGCAGCCATGTTCATCTGGGACGCCAACAGATAGGCGATCCCCAAGTTGTATTGATCGAAAGCTTGCGCCTTGGCCTCAGCGCGCGAGACGTTCGCACTTCGTCGGGTGATCTGGCCGTGAACCAAACTGGCGGCCGAAACCGCTGAACCCCAACCGGCGGCGCTCAGTGTCGCGTAGGTGAGACCTTCGTCGATCCGGTGGGCGCCCGCGCGATCACGCCACAACAATACTGTCTCCTCACCGACCGAACCGACCGAAACGCTGTCCGGGTCGACATTTTCGGCCAACACAGCTCCGCGTTCGAACGTGTCGGTGGCGGCAGACCAGAACGCCGTCTGTAAACGAGTGCTTGCATCAGAGTCGATCACGGTCCATGCAATCATCAGTTCGCCCTGGGGAGTTTGCCGCAGCTGCAAGTTGCCGACATCCCCGGACTGCGAAAGGACCAACGGTTCTGACCAATCAGTCGACTCGCTGAACTGACTGGAGTAGTAGACGATAGATGTTTCCTGACCACTGACGGGATCGGCAACGACCTCGACCCAAACTGCGATGGCTTTCGACGATGGTGCGTAGGCGATCGCAACCGAATGAGGGGCAACTTGTCCACCAAGACTCAATCGCGACGGCTGTGACCAGCCGCCGGCCACCGATCCACGTGTGATCACCAGCAAGTCGCCGCTGGAGTCGGTGAAGACCTGGCTTTGGTCGCCATCTGCCGAAGCCGCGATCCGTGTGGTGCTGACCAATTCGGCCGCCGAAAACTCTGCGGCATCGGTCCAGGTGCCATCCACGTACCGCGCTGTTTGCAGGACCGCGGGGATCGTCCCGTCAATCTCATCCAGATTTGCAGGCGTATCGGAGATCTGACTCCAGACGATCGTCGGAACCCCCTGGACCATCGTGATCGCAGGTCGGCCCTCGATGGAGTAGGCGCTGGCGACGATGCTTCCCGCGGACCAGGTTTGCGACGCGGCGTCCCATCGAGACGAATAGATCGACGACTCGGAATCAGGGTTCTGGTGCGACCAAACCGCAAGCACGTCACCATTGTCCAGCGTCAGCAGCGAAACCTCTGAGTCGGCTCCGGTGAGTGCGAATAGCGGCATGTCCGCGGAAACGGCGTTGGTCACCGGATCAAACGTGGCGTAGAAGAGGTCACCGCCCTCATTAAAGGCCGACTGCACGTCTCCTGAAACCGACGTGGTTGTGAGCGAGGACAGGTCC
Organism: Planctomycetota bacterium; assembly: GCA_039196805.1. Taxonomy (GTDB): domain Bacteria; phylum Planctomycetota; class Planctomycetia; order Pirellulales; family Pirellulaceae; genus JBCCUO01. Next base: position 8,103 of record JBCCUO010000103.1, read on the forward strand.
TGGCCGGCGAAGACGACGATTCCCTGGCCCGAAGAATCAAACGACAACGTCGCACCATCGACGAAGAGTCCAGCGTCGTCACCCACCGTTGCGACAGAGTTCCACAATCCAGTGGAGACGTCGTAGCGATGAATTTGAACACCGTCGTCATTGCTCCACAGTCCGTAGAGCGTGCCGTCTGGCCCGGTCACGATCTGTGGTGCCGAATCCTCCTGCAAATCTTGTGCGACGACGTCGAACGTGTCGGTTCCGTAGTCGGTGAGCGTGCCGAAACCTGACAGGTCGTCGACTCCG
>JBCCUO010000104.1:0-8383 GCA_039196805.1 Planctomycetota bacterium
CCCCCAAACGTCTTCTTTCTTGACGCACTTGGCGGCTTTTTAGTAGCTCTCCCCCAGATGGCCCCGAGTCCGCTTGGCCGCACGGAACTCCCTTCTGGAAGCTGCTCGCTTTGATGTCTGTCGAATCGCGACCCCGCCTATTGCTGGCGGACGACAATCTTCGCGCCGTCGGCGGGCACTTTTTTGAGCTTGCGTCGCTCTGGGCGGACGCGGGTCGACAGGCCGGTCGAGAGGTGACCGTGGCCACGCATCAGTCGTTTCGCCCGCCGGAATCCTCGGCGGCCGGTTCGGATGCCTCCCGTCACATCCTGCCGCCGGTTCGTTGGCTCCCCACGTTCGCCACCCACCGCTTGGTCCGCTGGTCACTAGGAGTGGACGGTCGTTCCGAGCTGCCACGCGACTTGGCTGGCAATCCCATGCACCGACCCGTCGCTGCCTGGTGGACCGATCGAATGCGACGGAGCCTGCACCCCAAATCCCAGCAACCGACAGTCATGCTGGATCAATGGGCAACTGATTTTCACCAATGCATCAAGACCTTCGCCCCCTCGGTGAACGATCACGTTGTCGTCAACACTTGCGACGATTTCACGGCGCTCGCCGTCGCCGCGGCAATCGTCCGGTTGCCCCCCCAACCACGATTCCCACTGCACTTGGTTTTCCATTTCGCCGTCGACGGCGATCGCCAAACACAGCGGCGAAAAGACTACTTGGCACAGCAGATTCGACCTGCGATCAACGTGCTGAGCCGTCAGAGGCTACGGCTGCATGCCACAACGGAGGCGTTGGCTGACCAACTGAACCGAGTCGACTTGGGAGCCCCGGTCAGCGAGGTTCCTTATCCAACAAGGTTGGCTGAACTTCGATCCGGTGGGAGCTCCGTTCCAAAGTGCCCTTTGCGCGTCGCATTGGCGGGATCGCCAAGGGCGGAGAAAGGACGTCGAGCGATCGGAACACTGCTGACTTCGATTGACCAGAAACTGCTGCAAACCGGCCGACTTCAGCTGGCCATTCAGCTGCCGTCCAAGCAGTGGAGACGCACGATTCCGTCGTCACTGCGAGAGGACGTTGACCAGGCGATCCAGCACCCCAGTCCGCGGGACCGTCTGCAGATCCAAACGTCCGATTTAAGCACGTCCGACTACCACACCTGGCTCGACACCGCCGATGTCGGGTTATTCCTGTACGATCCGAATCGCTACGGCGTGCGCTGCAGCGGCGTATTGCTGGAAATGTTGGCTCGAGGCGTCCCCGTGATCGTGCCGGATCATTGCTGGCTTGCCGACCAGGTTCGGCTGGGAACCCGCTGGGCCAAGTCTCCTGTAGGGGTCATCTATTCCGATCGAAACGATATTCCGGGGATCTTATCCCGACTGGATCAAGAATTCCTGGCGCTACGTCGATCCTGTTTGACGTATGCGGCGAACATTCGACGCCGCCACCACCCCCGTCACTCGCTCGCAACATTGGGTGTGACCGACAAATACCATCGGAAGGTGGCATGAGCAGTCCGATCAGCGTCTTCATCATCTGCAAGAACGAAGGCCGCATTATCGATGCCTGCCTTCAGCAGGCATCCAAGGTGGCGGACGAGATCGTGATTGTCGATTCGGGCAGTACCGACGACACCCTCAGCATTTGCCGCCGCTATACCGATCGCGTCTACCACCAAGACTGGCTCGGATTCGGTCCGCAAAAGAATCTTGCACTCAGCAAGTGCAGCCGCGCCTGGGCACTCAGCTTGGACGCGGACGAAGTGCTCAGCGATTCGCTGGTGGACGAAATCCGAGCCCTGCCGCTGGCGGATCACGTCGAACCCTTCGACAGCGTCCCCATCCGTGGTGGAACCGAAGCCGACCTCGCAATCGCGGGCGAGTTGCCGTCGGCAGGTTACTTGCTGCCACGACAACTGTTCATTGGTGATCGACACATTCGCTTCGGCGGATTCTATCCCGACTATCAGTTGCGTCTGTTCCCCCGTTCGCGCGGCCAGTTTTGCAGCAGTCTGGTTCACGAAAGTGTGGAATTGAGATCGGCGGACGGTTATTCCAAGAACCGCCGCGGCCTGGAACGGCTCTGTTCGCCACTTCTTCACCACGCCTATGAAAGTGTGGAGCAGCTGGAAGAGTCCTTTCGCAAATACGCGGCCCTCAGTGAACGCGCCAAGAGCCGATCGATGGCGATTGGTGGCGCCGCCTACGTGTTCCTCTACAAGTACTTCCTGCGAATGGGAATCCGCGACGGCAGACTTGGCTATCGGTTGGCGCTGATCAACGCAAAGTACCGTTACAAGAAATACATTCCAGGCCCCGAAGAAGTCGAAGCGGGAGCCCAGCTGCGGAAGGCCGCGTGAGCGCGTCTCACCGCGCCAGCCGCTTGACCGTCTCTTCCAGTCCAAGGCCACTGATGTTGATCGCGGCGACGTTGCCATCTGGATCGATCACGGCGATGAACGGATAGGCGACAACACCGAACTGGCGAGCGACTTGCATCGGCGTGACCGATCCATCGCTTGCCGTGGCGCGCAGACTGTCAAAGTCGAGGTTTGCATTCGCCATCAGATTGGCAACCGGAACGTCCTCCAAGTCCAGGTTCATCGCCATCACGGCCGCCTGGCCGGGGAATGAGTCGACGACGTCGCGAGCCAACGTCACCCCTTTTACGGACAGTGGAATGTCCGTTGACCAAAACGGCATCAGGACAACCCGGCCACGGAACGCTTGCATCGCTTGAGCCTTGCCGTCGACCGTCAACAGGTCAAAGGGAAACGGCTGATCCAAGATGCTCGTTCGCGCCCTCCTGGACTCCACCGCCATCGCGGCTTCTTGCCCCATCGCTGACGAACCGTCGGACGCGAACCTCTGCTCCAGCACGCGATAGGTCTCGTTCGCCAAAGCCAACAGGTCCGGAACCCGGTCGCCTCGCGACTCCAACTCGATCGCAGCACCAGCCAAATACTGGACCGTCCTCAAATCAGGTGCCTCGTCGATCAGTGTTTGCATCGCCTGAGTCCATTCGTCTGGCGACAGCACCGCTTTCTCACGCAATGCCTGATCCAACAGGCGATCAATCCCATCGTACTGAACCGATCCGGCCAACCGTGCCGCCATGTCGGCAATCATTGGATCGCTCGATTTGCCGAAGATTTCAATGATGATTTGACGGACCTGGGCGGCGGCGTCCTCGTGACCATAGGTCAACAGGGCTTCACGAGCGTCCGACATCACCATCAAGGTTGGTACGTCACTGGAGAGCGATTGCAGCTGCGATGCATCACGGACGCCTTGGACCAGTGAGGAAATCTGCTGCGCGGCGTCCGCCTGGCCATTGCGAAGCGATTCGATCGCAAATCCAATCAACACCAAACGGCTATCGCTCTGAAGCCTCGGGTCGGAATGGTCGCGATAGCCCTCTGCCAGTTCCTCCAACGCTTCGGCCGCCTTCAGGTCTCCAAGCGAGGCCAGATGCGATAGCGATTGAAGCTCGCCTCGACGGCCTTCGGTTTGCTGCACGTCGGTCGCCGCCTGCATGTCGATTAGACGCCGAGACGCTTCCAACTTGGCTCCGATAATCTGCTGGAACCCGACGATAGCGTCCTCATCGGTCTGATATTGCGTCTGCCCCGCCACAATCGCCTGCATGAATTCATCGGCTTCGGCAAGGAAGGCGATCAGCTGGTCAGCAGGCAGATCCGCTTTCAACTGAGGAATCGGTTTGATCTGACGCTCAGCGGTGGCGTCATTTAGTACCGGAACGCCAGGCCCCGGCCCGATGACTTCAGGCAATCGAGGTAGCGTCGGATCCGTCGCGATCGGAAGTGGCGATGTTTCGGTGGTTGAGCCGTTCTCCGTTGCGGTCAGAAGGTCCTGGCCAGAAGCCTCCGCGTTCGTTTGTTCGGCCGACGTCAGTGTGTCGGAATCGGGCTGGGAGGGCACGTCCGACGCAATGTCCGTCTCGGGCTCGCCAGGAACCTCTGGCAACTCCGCGGATTCGCCTACTGCGGAATCGGCGGGTCCTCTGGTGCAACCAGAAGTCACCAACATCGCAGCCATCACGAGTGCGGTGGCAAGCGGAGGAGTAAAACGACGAGGCAAGCGGATCACCATCCGTGTCACCGGTTCCAATGAGTGCGAAATTCGAAGCAAAGAAGCAAGCGAATGAAGCCTGGCAAGCATCCCCAGCCCACCATCCTAACTCGAAGCGCCCGCAACGGACGACACTGATTCGCCATTGCGAATCCGCCTCATCCCCCGGGGGATGCCGTCGATCCAAGGGCAGGGCAGGGGACTACGGCGACTCCCCCGACCCCATCCAGTACTCAACCGCCATCCGATTGGATTCGAACGCCATGTTCTCCAGCTGGGCTGGGCCGGGGCGAATCCAAAGGTGATCATCCAACTCAGTTGGCTCCAACTTCAGTGGCTCGATCGATTCAATGCGACAGACGTAAAAGAGGTCGATCACCGGAGCGGTCACACCCTGATAACAGTATTCGTTTGGCAGCGTCAGCAGCAGCGATCGATCGGTTAGCTCAAGACTCGTTTCCTCGCGGACTTCTCGCTCCAGTGCCGACTCGATCGTTTCTCCGCGATCGACAAAGCCGCCAGGCAGCCCCCACTGTCCCTTGCCGGGATCACGGGCTCGCCGAACCAGCAACAGCCGATCTTGGTCATCGACGATCAAGCCGCCAACGGCGGCGACCGGACCGAAGAAAAGCGACAGGCCACACTCAGAACAGCGAAACGGAATCGAACCCGGATGATCCGACTTCTTGCCGCATCGGGGGCAATACAGGAACGCTTGCTCGATCCACTGCGATGATTGGCCGGATACAACCGCGCCCGAGACGCTGAACTCCTCCGCCGGCTCGACGTCGATTTCCGCCAACGGATCGTGGTCCGTGATCGATTCATCCATCGGATTCGGTTCGTGCGACACGTCGCGGCTCATCTACGGCTGGCAAAGAAAACAGGTGGCAGATCAATCACACCGTCGGCGAACTGGGCTGCCCGCAACACACCACAACTGGCGAATCCACGCGTCAGCCGATGCAATGACGCTTCATCATCAATCACGCCCATTCCAATCAACTCGATGGTCTCTTGCGGTAACCGGCTGCGGATCAGAACCCGATGCTGCTGCAGCACGTCGCTAAGAACACGTGCTGCTTCCAACGATTCGTTCCAACGCGGCAGTGACGCTTCGCCCTCCGATCGACTTCCTCGGCGATCATCAGGCACTTCCAGTGGATCCGTCACGTCCAAGCTTTCGAGCTCATCGGTTACCGCTTGGCCCATGCGAATCAGTGCCCGTGACGGTGGCACAGCGATGTCCGACCAGACCACGATCAATCCGTCGGGCAACACGTACCGTGACGCGGCGCGAGCCGCGCGAGCGACATTGATCCACGTCTGCTGATCCGCGGCACCATCTAAAGAAGCCACCAACATCTCGGTTTGTGGTGGAAACTCATCCTGGCCTAATCGCAACGGGCCGGCGGCCTTGGCGATCTCATCTAGTGTTCCCGCTTGGACCGCGGCTGCGTGTCCGTCAGAATCCGAGACAACGGTCACCATTACCTGAACGCCCAGCAACCAGTCGACCGACGGCGTCCGGGCCAGCTGACGGAAACCATCCAGATCACAGCCCTCTTCGTCGATGGCGATGGACGGTGGCTCATTCGCAAGTGAGTCTTCTGAGTCTCCCGAGGCCGATCGCGTCGCATCCTCTGACGCTAGCTGCATTGCCTGGCCTGCTTTGCCCATTGCGTGGCGAAACCTAGTGCGCGTTGCCGAATCGGCCAGCATCGGAAACACGCCGGCTAGATGCCGCCCCAGCATGCGATCCAATGACCGGCGTGCAACCACGGGAACCGCGAACTCGGCGTCGACCAAAGCGCGACACATCAGCAACGGTTCGCCATCGTCGTCCGCCGCGACGAAACGCAACGCTTCACGATCATCGCAACGATGCCGAATGATCGTGTGCCGGTCCCCAAAAGACGCTTCCAAATGTGACAGCGTCGATTCATCCGCCTCGTCCCAAACAACCAAATCAATTCCCGCCAACTGGCAACCTTGAAACGCATCGATCAAGCCACTGACCACCGGGACCAAGTCCGGCAAACTTGGGTCGATTGCCAGTGCGACCCGATCGCCCGGTACCAATGCTTGGTCAATCGAAGGAAAGCCCAACGGCTGGGTCAACGAACGTCTCGCTGAATCGCGTGCGTCGAAGCCGGTCTTGGTGGGAACCGCTCCAGCGTGATGAAATTCGACCACCTCCGCCGAGCCGATCCGAGCCAGGACGGCGCCGAACTCGACGACATCGTGCGGCGGGTCGGGATCGGGAAGTGGCTCTGACATCGGATCCAAATGGGAGTGCGGTGAATGGGCTACGCAAAACAGTGAGATTGTGAAAGACGAACCGAATCGTCTACCGTTTTCGGTTCCAGGGCGAAGAAACGGGCCGGAACGCAGTTCGGATTAACGATGACTGTAGCGAATGACAAGCGAATCGTTAATTCGGAGCCCCTCGTCGCCCTTCGACTGGCGGGCTCAGCCTTCTCACGATTCTGCCTCTGCCTGATGATCGCGATCGCGGGCTGTGGACACGTCGAGGAACCTGCCAAACCCACGATCGTTACTGACCAGATTGTCACCAAGCAGACACCAAGACTGGGTGCCAAGGAATTGCTGACAACGGTGCTGCGGCGATATCGCAGCGCTGCCGCTTACGGTGACCAAGCGATCGTGCGGCTGGTTTACGAACCAGGATCTGAATCAGCGACCGCCGAAGAACGCACCGCACCGATCTCAACCTGGTTCGTTCGCGACCACCTCTGGATTCAGGCCTACTCGGTCAACCTGCACGTTCGATCGGGCAAACTGACGGCCTGGAGCATTGAGGCCCCGCCCGAACGGTATCCGCACCAAGTTTTGGAGACTCAGTTTCCATCTGGACGTCCAACTCTGGATGCGCTCCTGAACGACACGATGCTGGCAAACTGGCTTCAGTCCGGCTTAGCGGGCGCGCCGCCGCAGCTGGAGTGGCTGTTTTCGCCCGACCCGATGGCCAAGCTCTTCCAGTCGGAACACCAGTTTGCCGATGACGGTGAGTCGCAGGTCGATGGTCAGGACTGCCGCGTGGCGCGTGTCGACTCCGACGCGTTGACCTACCGGTTCCACATCGATCCTAGAGCGGGGCTGATTCGCCGAATCGACTTGCCGCCGCCGGTCGCCGCATCGGATGGGCAGGCCCCTCCGGTGCAAGTCACCGTTCTGTTCACCGGGGCCACTTTTCAGCCAGCTGATAAGCCGCGTGGGCTGTTGCAACCGCCCGCGGACAGTCGCTTCGTCAATCGACTGCTTCCTTACCCCGCAGCGATTGATCCACGACTCGGCAGACGGCCGCCGGGGCTCGACCAGCTTCGTGATTCACGAAATCAGCAAGCCAAGTTGCTGAGCCAGCAAACACGGGCCACCGTTTTGATCCCTGTCCAAACGCAATGGGATCTGCAAACCGCCACGCTGTTGTCGCAGTGGCGTGCCTCCGCGCCGACATCCTTTCAAACCCAAGTGGCAGTGACCGCGGTCATCGGACCAGAAACCCGGTTCGATGCTGTGTCGCAGCCACAGCTGAACGTCCTCCGTGACCGCCGGGGCGACTTCCTTCGGACAGTCACGGCCGGGCCAGGCAGCTTGGCCATCCTTGATCGACAGGGACGCGTGGTTTGGACGCAGGTGGGACTGAGTGCCCAACAGCTTCCCGCACTGGGCGTCGTGATTGCCGATCTGCTGTCAGGAGTCGACTTGCCACGTCGGATCCAGCAAGAACACGAACGCATGGAAGCGGAATTCATGAACGCCTTGGCTGCCGCGAGGGCGGATTGATTCCGCCTCGTCGCGATTCAAACGCAATCCAGAGCCCCCAAGCCCTCGCGTTCGATCTTCAGGACCTTATCCAGTCGACGCGCATGACGCTCGGCCGGAGTGTAACGGGCGACCAGGAACGCCTGAATGATCTCCCGAGCCAGCTCTTCACCGATGATGCGACCGCCAATGCACAATACATTCATGTCGTCGTGTTCCACGCCTTGCCGGGCCGAGTAAGTGTCGTGACAAATTGCAGCTCGGATGCCTGGAATCTTGTTGGCGGCGACGCTGACACCGACACCACTACCGCAGATCATCAAGCCTTTGTCGGCCTTGCCGGCAAGAATCGCTTTCGAAACGGTGATGGCGAAGTCGGGATAGTCACAGCTGGTCTCATCATGGGTGCCGCAGTCGACCAACTCGGCGACTTGGGTGCCGAAGTGTCTCACAATCGTCTGTTTGAGCGCGAATCCCGCGTGATCGCCCCCCACGGCCAGACGAATGGAAGC
>JBCCUO010000105.1:0-8364 GCA_039196805.1 Planctomycetota bacterium
CGAGTTTCTCAAACTGACGCGCGAGTCACGTTCAAACTCGACGCAACACCGATCCTCGCGATACGAGTTCCGCGAACAAGTTGGCCATGGCGGTGTCGGCTCAGTTTGGCGAGTCTTTGATCGCCATAGTCAACGCCCCTTGGCAATCAAGGTTCTGCACGATCGGTTCCGCTTAGATGCAGCGGCAAACAAACGATTGCATCGCGAAGCTTTGTTGACAGGATCCTTGCAACACCCTGGCGTTCCGCCGGTACATGATCACGGACAACTTGACGACGCAGCGACCTTCTTTGCAATGAAGTTGGTCGCCGGAAAGACTTTGGCGGAACTGCTGCAGAACGACCAGGAACCACAGGACCGCGACGCGCTGATTGGTATCTTTGAGCAGGTCTGCCAGGTGATCGCCTACGCGCACGCACGCGGTGTGATCCACCGCGATCTGAAGCCACACAACGTGATGGTCGGGCAGTTTGGTGAGGTCCAAGTCATGGACTGGGGGATGGCCAAGCAACTGGATCGAACCGACGATTTCGTCGGCTCTGTGTCCTCCGCGATGGATCCGCGCTGCGCCAGTGATGGCGACACGGTCACCACGTCCGACGATCCGTCTTGGAATGGTCACGCGGATCGTAGCCTGACCGCGGCGGGTGACGTCATGGGAACGCCTGCCTACATGTCGCCCGAGCAGGCACGGGGCGACCTGGCAAACGTCGACGCTCGAAGCGACGTCTTTGGATTGGGTGCGATGCTTTTCGAGATTCTTTCGGGGCGGCGGCTGTATCAGGCCACCGGAGCGATGGAGATCATCCAGCAGGCCGTCCAGTGCAAGGTAGCTGACTCGCTGGAGTCGCTGGACCGGGTCGCCGGGCAAGAGGACCTGGTCGAGCTCTGCCGAAAGTGTCTCAGCGCGGATCCCAGCCTACGCCCGTCGCACGCTGGTGACGTCGCCGATGCGGTCGCCCAACACGCACGTGGGACCCAACAGCGGCTCCGCCAAGCTGAAGCCGATCGTCAGTCGGCCCAGGTGCGCGCGCAAGAGGAATCAAAGCGGCGCCGAGTCTTAGCTGGCACCGCGTTGACCGTCGCCCTGATCTCGTCGGCCGGTGTGGCGGGTGTGGCCTATCAGTGGAAACAGGCGGTCAACGCGAATCAGCGGTCGGTCGAAGCGCTGGAGTTGGCCGATCAGCGTCGTCGGCAAGCCCAACAAGTCGTGGACGAATTCCTGACCGAGGTCGCGGACAGCGAGGGCGAGCTAGCACGGAATCCGGGATCCGCCACGATCCGCCGTCAGTTGCTGCAAAAAGCACAAGGCTACTACGAACAGTTTCTCCATGATTCGGGTGATGACCCAAGCGTCCGGCGACAAGCGGCGTCAGCCCACATGCGGTTGGGCGAAATTACCCAAGTCCTGTCACCGGGTGACCAGGAAGCGATCCGACAATACGAGTCCGCGATCGTTTTAAACCAACAGTGCGTGGATGATGGCGATGACTTCACCGCGATCCAGCGCGAGATCTGTCGTGCTCAGCTGCAGATCGGCAACGCCCACTTGGCGGCTAGCCGGCTGGATCAGGCCGAGTCGGCCTACCAACAGGCCCGTCAGACCGCTTCCGATTTGTTGGCTTCCGATCGTCACGACCAAGACCTGCTCTCGCTGGCCCGCGCGACACACAACACCGCCACGGTCAAGGCGCGACTCGGCCACAAAGAGGACGCATTGCAGCTCTTTGAGCAAGCGATCACCATTGCCGACCCTCTGCTGACCACTCACGGCGACGATGCCGATTACGTTCAAAACATCTCCAACATGTACACCAACGCAGCGATGCACCTTGGGTTCAAGATGCGACGCTGGGAACCATCCCTGCGGTACGGCGAGATCTCGTTGTCGCTTCGCGAGCGGCTTCTCGCTCTGCGTCCGAACGATCACCGCTATCAAAACGCGTTGGCGACGGGCCTGAACAACCTGGGCCTCTCCCTGGTTCAGAATCGACGCGCCGACGAAAGCCTGGTCGCCTTCGAGCGGGCGGCGAAGATCCGTGAAGCCTTGATCGCCGAACATCCGGCCATCCCCGAATACGCCGACAAGCTTTGCAACACCTACAACAACCTGGGCACGCTTTCGTACAAGTTGGGTAAACCCGAAGCTGCCGTCGACTATTACCGGAAGGTCGTCAGAACGTACCAGCCGCTGATTCGCAAGCACCCACAAGTCGTCAAGTACGCCGAAACAGCGCTTGAAGCATTGATCAGCATCGCATCCCTTCGCCCCGACAATCCGGAGGCGATCGCCGTGATGCGCGACGCCATCCAGCTTTATGTCGGTTTGCTGAAGCAGCGTCCCGACTCACTCTCGTACGCCGCACACCGAACCCTTTACCTGGCCGTGCTTCCCGATACGCCCCCGGAGGCCTTGGTCCAACAAAGCAAGCGGATCACACTTCAAAACCGCTCGCCACGCTACCAGGCGGCTCGAGCGCTTGCCTTGTACCGAAACGGTCGGTTCGCTCTGGCACGACAACACGCCGAAGCGCTCGCGCCCGATCGCCGCGACGCGATCGCTCACCTGGTCGCCGCGCTGGTCCAGCATCAACTGAATGACACCGAAGCGGCGGAAAAGAGTTTCCAATTGGGAACATCGAAGATGCGAAAGCGGTCACCCGACTTTGTCGAGCTGATGCTGAAACGCGAATACGAGCAGCGGGCGAGAGATCACGATGAGGTGGGTCGTTAGCTTCCCAAGACCCGACAGGCTGGCGCCGGCTGGCGCCAAGCGGCTGATTCATGAGCCGCAGTGCGCGAGCACGCGGGTTACGCGACAACGCCTTGACTAAGACCCGACAGGCTGGCGCCAAGCGGCTGATCCAGTGCCGCAGTGCGCGAGCATGCGGGTTACGCGACTGACGCCCAAAATCCCCAGGCTGGCGGTAATATGCTGATCCATGACCCTCCCGATCCATGGGAAGTTGAGCACCCAAACGTCGCTACAACTGCCTTAGCCGGTGATCGACCCACTTCATCATGCTGACTTGCTCCGGTGCATCGGATGATTCCCCAACGCGGAGCATGTTGCGAACTTTTCCAAACCGTTTTCGGGCCGCGCGGCGATCGCCGCGGACCATGGCGGCTTCCGCGTACTGCAGATGATGAAGCAGCTTTTGCATCTCCGAATCAGACGACTGTCGAACCTGCTGGACGATCGATGAGAAGCTTGCAACCGGCACCGTCGTTTCGGCGGTTTGACGAATCTGATGTCGAACCAGCAATAACGCTCCACCCACAACGCAAACCAGAATCACGACCACCTGAAGTAGCGTGTTGGAGGACGGCTTGTCGGAAGCGCCGGGGGTAGCGCTCTGTGCCGCCGAACGATCCGTGGCCCGCGTGTTTGACTGAGCCGTTGACTGAGCGTGGACTGCATCCAACTCCGGCGTCGCTGGGGAAGCCGCCGGAGTACCGATCGGGGCGGCGGCGGGCGTTGGGTCCGCATCACATTCGATCGCCAACTGAACGGGCCCAGGAAGTTCCAGCAGATCACTGTCGATCCACGTGTCCGATTGATTCGGCGCGACGGTTCGTCCGCCCAAGAAGACGGGATCGGTGGATCGATTGTGAACACGATAGGAACCACCCCGATACTCCACCGTTAGCGAATGCGGCGCCAGGGAATCGCTCGGAATCGTCAGATCCATACCGGGATCGTTGCCGATGCGAATCACACTCCGCTCGATCCAATGAGACGTTCCCGCGGCGATTCCCGATTGAATCAAGATCCTGGCGCCCATCTCACTCTCCCGGTCCAAACAAGTTCATTACCGCAGGCAAAAGAATCGGTCCCAAGACCACGATCAAACAGGCAATCATCACCAACACGCCGGGGAAGACAATCTGCACCTCCGCCTCGGCTGCCGCTTTCTCACCCCACTGCGATCGCTTGATCCGCATCTGTTCAGCTTGGTCACTCAGGATCGTACTCATCGGCGTCCCCAACTCTTCCCCTTTGATGATGGAAAAAAGCAGTTCGCCGACCTCACGATCCGGGATTCGTTCACTTAGTTCGCTGAGCGCCTCTTTTCGAGTCCGCCCTGCCGAAATGTCAGCTAGAACCAGACGAAGCTCCTGAGTCAGGGGATGTTCCGGATCCTCCTCGGCGATCGCCCGCAAACTTTCCTCAAAGTTGGCGCCCGCCTGCATCATCAGTGCGACTTGGTCGATCACAAACGGCAGCCGTGTTCGCTGGCGTTTCAGTCGCGAGTCCGCGGCGCTACGAATCGACTGACGGCTAATGACGGGATAGATCACCAACAGGCCCAGTCCCAGCACGACTGCGAACGCCATGAACCCCATCACGGCGAATAGCCCAAACAGGGTGCCGCCGACGATCACACCCTCGATCATCTTGACCGCCATGAACTCACGGCTGGTCCAGTGAGCCCAAGCCGGCTGTGTCTTGAGCGCCATCTGCAGCGGGTGCTCCGCCAAGTCTTGTCGTTGGTCCAGCCAATGCACCAGAGTTTCCACGTGCCCTTCGAAATGACGAACGACCCAGTTCTCGCGGCGCAGTTGCTGGCGTCGCTGAGTCTGATAGTGCGTCGCGTCAGCCGGTGGCTTGACCTTGGGTGGAAACAGCAACCACCAAACCACGCTCGCCACCGCCCCACCCGCGGCAAACGAAGCGACCATCGGCATCAGGGATGTGGGAATCATGAGTAGGCACGCGAGAAAGAATCAGTGGAATCGGTGTTGGGACTGTCAGTAGCTCGATCTGAAAGTCTGGAGACCCAGCGGTTTCTGCGGAGGGTTGGAAAGCTCACGGTTCGCTGGAAGGTGGGGGACCGGCGCTAGCGTGTGGAGGCTGATAGGGGATCGAATGCTTGTGCGTAGCGGCTGATGATCTCTAGCCGCGAATCGGGGGTTCGGGATCCATCTCGGCTTGGTACAGCTGCAATTGGCCACTTGGGTCGAAGTCAAACTCGTAGGTTCTTCCACCGCGCAATCGATAGGTGACCTGCTTGCCACCCGACGTGTAACGCACCCGCCAAACCCGTGTCTCATTGATCGTTTGTGCCTGCCCCGGCCCCATCGTGTAGGGGAAGGAACTGTTTCCGGTGAGCAACTGGTAGCTCACGCTGCGCCCAACCGATGCGGGACAACGAAGCTTGAAGGATTGACCGCTCACGTCCGCCGTTCGCACCGGAGGTGCGGGCGACTGTGAAGGGACAATGACCTGACCTTGAACCGGTTGCTGAGGAAAGGTCTGTCGCGGGATCTGCTGCTGCGGAGGGATCACTTGCCTTGGCGGTTGCCTGGGAAAGGTCTGACGAGGCGGTTGCTGCGGAGTGAAGAAGTCGTCTGGCAGAAAACGACCTGGGTTGGTGTTCTCGACTCCGCTTTCGTTCGGATCGCTCATGGCTCGCGCCGGACCGCGTTCATCCGCCGGCGGCGAGATCTGCCGCCCCGGAATCGCCCTACGGATTTCTCGTTCCAGCTGGCCGCCGAGTTGACGACCGATCTGATCAAAGAATCCTTGGCCACTGGCAGGACTCAAGTCGCCAAGCATTCCCACGAATGAGAACACACCGGCAAGAGAAAGGATTACGCGTTTCATTTTTGTGCCATCATGGTTAACGGAATTGAGCTGGATTCAGCTGACCACTCACGGTGCCAGTTGCAACAGATTGGTTTGTCGGCTGGCCTCGGGTGCGAAAGCAACCGGGCTAAGCAGCCCTTGCGATAGATCCCGGACCTTCTTGGTCCACGAAGTCGATGTCTCTTTGTAGGTCAGCAACCCATCGGGCGGGTTGGGTAGCACGTCCGCGGTCGGATCCCCCAGAACCATCTGCAACGCCTTCGTGGCAAACAGACCTTTGCCGTCGGTAAGTGTCGGTAGTTGTTGCTGCAGCGCCGTCGAGCTGAAAAACACGGTCCCCAACTCGGGCGCGGCCAAGTCGAGCAAGGGATTCCGCTGACCGCGGGAAATCGCCTGTTGATCGGGATCCAGGTCCAAGAACACTACGCGTTTGCAGGCCGGCAAATCGACTTGCATCGTCTTGATGAACTCTCGCCACGACACTGCCGTCGCACGTGGACGAGTGCGATCGGTATCGAATGTTCCGACGTAGAAATTCTGCGATGAATCAACGAACGCTTCACCCGCCAGATAGATCATCACGGTGTCACCCGGATCGGTCTGATCGACGACCCACTGCATCCCGTCTTGAACCGAGTCGCGCGTGGCTTGCTGATTGACCAAGACCTTCTTGGCGACTTCCCGATACAGTCGACCACCTGCCTGGGGCGTGATCATCTGGGCGAATCGTTGGGCGTCGGTCCCGGCGGATGTTGATGCGTCATTGCCCACCGCCAGCACAACCAGCTTTACCGGTCTTTCTGCGGTCGTGGCGGACGCGGCTACCTTAACGCGCCGCGAGTCAAAGCCCTTGGACACCGTATTGGTGGCGACGACCTGGATCTCGTTCATTCCGGGTTCCAGCGTCGCCGGGTGACGAATCGTCATCACGGTTTCCGCTTGAGATTCCGGCAGAAAGGTCTCCATCACGACGCCGTTGACCAATAGCGTCACCTCGCGAATCGGAAGGCCATTCAAGCTGGTGATCTCCGATTCAATCGTGACTCGAGGATCACTCAAATCCACGCCCATCGTCGGCACCAAAATCTCCACCTGAGGCGGATGGTTCAGGGCCAAGTCGGACGGACTCCGCAGGTCGACTTCGGAAAGCTGGTCGCGCTGTTGGTTGGCTTCGCGAACGGCATCTTCGGTGGACTGACCTCCCAAGATCCGATCAATGATGTCGGGACGATAGAGCTGCTCGCGGAACTGACCAACCTCAAAGTACCTAGCACTCTTGTCGGGACCACGATTGACGTGCCAGCCGATCAAGTCTTCCGCACCCGGTGCAGCGTCGTAATAGCCTTGCGGCGTCCAGACAATCCAGCGATCGTCATCGCCGACATACACACTCATGATCGGCTCGGAGTAGTCGTATCCGGCTGCCATCTGCATGTCGAACGTATAGGTTTGACTGTCACGACTCATTGTGACTGGCACTACTTGACCAGGGCGATAGTTGAAATCGCCAATCAGCTTCAGCTCCATCACGTCCTTCAACGTCTTGCCGTCAATCGTTTCGATCCGATCTCCGACACGGACATCCGCTTGGGCGGCCGTCGTACCGGGCGGGACCGACGTCACCGTCGCGTTCTCGTACTTGAAGTCGAAGGTGCCGGTCGGTTTCAGATTCTCAAGGCTCCACAGCCGGATCGTGCGATCGGTCGATCCACTTAGCAGCATGCGACCGTCGTCGGAGACGCTGATTCCGGTCACCATGCCTTCGTGACCGATGTAGGCTCGGCGTAACTCGTCCGAATCGGTATCCCAAACGGCCAACATTCCAATGTTGTCACCGACTAGGGCTGGCTGACGAATCCCCAGCACCTGCTTGTTGATGAACGAGTAAGCCGTTGGCATCCGGCCGGATGTCAGGTCGTATTGGCTGACGAGTTGTCCTCCCCGACTCTTGACCATCGATAGTCCCGCGTCGTCGCCGAAGCGTTTGACCTGAAGTTGGTCCTGACCAAGAATTGGTGATTCTTGAATGGCATCGACCGGCTTCTGTCCTTGTGCGGGCAGGATTGATCGCTTGGCCAGGTCCAGCACGCGGGAGGCTTCCCCATAGCTGTTGCGACCCCATCGATCGGCGTCATACGGTCGCGTTCCGTAAACGATTCGTGAGGACGACCGATCGAAGGCAGCGTCGTAAACCGACTTGCCTTGGGGGCGAAGGCGATGCACTTGTTCGCCACTGTCCAGCTTCCACACGTGGACCTCACCAAACTTGTCACCGCTGACCGCCAAGCCGAGCGCCGGAGCCAAGTCCAGGCTTCGCACCTGCCAGCGGTGCTTGTCGTAAACAAGCTTGGGCTGGGCAATGGGCGTGCCGTTCGGGCTTCGGCTGGGCCATACGCCTACCCAAAACTTGTTGCTGCCATTGTGCTTGCCCACGCCCGCCGCTGCCCAGACGCCAGCGTCCAACTTCAGATCGACGACACGTGGACTGGTCTCGGTACCGAAGGGAAATACTAAGTTTTGACGCAACAGATCGATCATGAAGGCCAGCACCGACGGGGGCAGGTTGTCGCGTGCTGTCAGTCGCCGCAGCGTGGCGGCATCCAGCAGAAACGGACCACGGACATCGATACCGAACAACACCTCGTCGCCAGTGGGAAAGCCCAATTCGTCGATGATCGGAGCGTCGGCCGATCGAGGGGGCACACTCTGAATCAACGTGCGACTTTCCCAGTTCCAAGTGGCCACATTGCCGTCGGCATCCGCCGTCGTCATCC
>JBCCUO010000106.1:0-8362 GCA_039196805.1 Planctomycetota bacterium
CCGGGTTCATCGGGTCGCACCTGACCGACGCCCTGCGTTCCGCAGGGGCTCGAGTGCGGGTGCTGGACAACTTCAGCACCGGGTTCCGTCGGAATTTGGAACACGTCAAAGACGACCCCAGCGTCGAAATTTGTGTCGGCGATGCCTCCATCGCCGAAGACGCCGCTAGGGCTGTCGAGGGTGTGGACTACATTTTTCATCAGGCCGCCATGGCCAGCGTACCGCGGAGCATGCGCGAACCGACGCTTTGTCACGATTGGTGCACGACCAGCACCGTGCGGTTGCTGGAAGCGAGCGCGAACAGCCAAGTTCGCCGCCTGGTCTTGGCGTCGACCAGTGCCGCCTACGGCGACTCAACGTTTGTTTCCAAACGGGAATCGGACCCGACTGCTCCGCTGTCCCCCTACGCCGCAGCGAAATTGGCCGCCGAAGCCCATTGCAAGGCGTTTGCAACCAGCTTCGATATCGAGACCGTGATTCTGCGGTATTTCAACGTGTTCGGGCCTCGCCAAGATCCGGCGAGCGAATACAGCGCGGTGATCCCCAAATTCGTGTCGATGATCTTGTCTGGCAAGCCACCAACCATCTTCGGTGATGGCCAGCAGTCCCGCGACTTTGTCTATGTCGGCGACGTCGCCCGAGCGAATTTGCTGGCGGCGACGGTTGCCGGCGTCTCTGGCCAGACGTTCAACGTGGCTCGCGGTCAGCGCACCACGTTGTTGGAATTGCTCGCCGTCTTGAGCGACATCTTGGGGCAGTCGATTCAGCCGATCCACGCTCCACCGCGCGCCGGCGACGTCCGCGATTCATTGGCCGATGTTTCCAACACTCGCCAGCACCTTGGTTTCGAGCCCCAGGTCGATATGGAACAGGGCTTGCGTCAAAGCGTCGACTACTATCGCAGCATCGTCTGAAGCGTCCGTCATGCGGCGTACTTGGCCAACCGCTTGGCCACTTTGGGAGGCGGCGTTCGCCAGCGCCGGTGCAACCACCAGTATTGAGGCGGCGCCACGGCAACGGCTTGTGTCAATTGCTCGTTGTACCAGTTGGTTAGCGGTCGGACGCCTCCGCAGACGCCTTGGTCGTCGTCGGACGGGTCAGCCACACCCACGCAGCCGGACACAAACTTCATCGGTTGATCCCGGTCGCGACAGGTGTACGACACGATCATCGGGGCTCCCGACGAAAGCGAAAACAGCGCCAATGCTTTGTGACACGACGCGGGGACGCCCATGAAGTCGACCCAGCACCCTTTGTCACCCGCATGCTGGTCAGCCAGAATCGACAAGGTTCCCCCTCCCTCCAAGTGCGTTTCGATTTCGGCGGCACACCCCTCTTTGTCCACCATTTGCTGCCCTTTCGCGCTTCGGAATCGCTTGACCCAGCGATCCAAGAACACGTTATCCAGCTTGCGAGCAATCGTGGTCGTCGAAACACCCAGCATCCCGATCAGGTACCCACCGATCTCAAAATTTCCAAAGTGTCCGGTCACGATCACGGTCGGCCGCTCGGACAACAGATGCTTCAGCATTGTCCGGCTGCCATAAAAACGGACACTCTGTGACCAGTTGCAGCGGTGCAGGCGACGCTGTGCCCAGGCGATCTCGCAGACCATCAGCAACAGGTGATGCCACATTGCCATTTCCAGTGCCGCGTGCTGCTGGATCGTCGCTTCCGGAAAAATCTGTCGCAGATTGGTGTGGGTCGCACGGCGCCGCAACTTCAACACGCGGCAGCAGAACCACCCCAGTCCGAAGCACATTCGGTTTCCCGCATCCACCGGCAATGTCTGCACAAAAGCAACCAGCAACCGGACCACGACATACGCAGCCCAGTCGACGGCCAGCGACATCCGGGCGCGCAATCGGAGCGTCCCAATTCGCCAAGGCGATAACGGCTGGTGGATAGAAGGGCTCGTCACATTCGTCCTTGAACGTTCAGGCGTCCAGCGGGAGATCAGCAGACGCCTTGATCCAGTCGCGTCCCTGCCGCCCGCGCATTATGTCCAAACAATGCGGATCGTGGCCAGAGAAACCGCCCCGGTTGTTGGATCGGCCCTCAGAAGCCACGATTACGCTGGATTTTCAGCCTTCGCCGCCTCATTCCCCCAGCTTGGTGTCGTTCTCCTATGAGCGCTTTGCGCCCTGATTCGCCGTGTGCCATCGTCCTTGCCGCGGGCAAGGGCACGCGGATGAAAAGCAGTCTGCCCAAGGTCCTGTGCCCGGTGGTCGAACGCCCGATGATCCACTTCGTCCTGGACGCATTGTTGGAAGCGGGCATCGAGCGGCAAATCGTCGTCGTTGGGTACGAAGCCGACGCGGTGAAAGCGGAGTTGGCGACGAGGGACCGCGGTCAAATCGAGTTTGTCCTGCAGTCAGAACAGTTGGGCACCGGGCACGCCGTCCAACAGTGTTTGCCACTCTTGGAATCTCAGACCGGCCCCACCATCGTCCTTGCCGGCGACTCGCCGCTGGTCCAGCCGGCCAGCCTGAATGACTTGCTGGCAAAGTTTGACGAAACCAACCCGGCTTTGTTGTTGGGCACGCTGATCAAGGACGATCCAGACGGACTGGGACGCATCGTTCGCAACGAGTCGGGTGACTTCATCGGAATCGTGGAGCATAAGGATGCCTCGGAGAAGCAGTTGACGATCAATGAAGTCAATATGAGCACCTACTTGTTCCAGACGCCGGATCTGATCAAGGCCCTGGCGATGTTGTCCAACGATAACGCCCAGGGCGAGTATTACTTGACTGATTGTGCATCGCTTCTTCGCCAATCGGGCCGGCCCGGCGAGGCGGCTCCCGTGCTGCGGCCTTGCGAGTCGCTGTCGATCAACAATCCTGACGAACTGAAGATGGTCGACGAAACGATGCGAACGATGGGCTATGCGTGAACTGAAAATCTTCAGCGGCCAGGCGAATCGCCCGCTCGCTGAAAAACTGTGTCGGCATTTGCACCTGGCTCCCTCGGCCATCACGCTGGGCAAGTTTCCCGACGGCGAGAACTACTGCAAGGTCGACGAAGACGTTCGCGGTCGCGACGTTTTTCTGCTGCAACCGACGTCGCCGCCGGTCAACGATAACTTGATCGAGTTGTTGACGATCATTGATTGCTGCAAACGGGCCAGCGCCGAGCGGATCACCGCCGTGATCCCGTATTACGGTTACGCCCGCCAGGACCGAAAAGACGAAGGACGGGTTCCGATCACGGCCAAGCTAGTCGCTAACCTGATCGTCCGAGCCGGTGCCGATCGGGTGCTGACGATGGATCTGCACGCCGCGCAGATACAGGGATTCTTTGATGTTCCCGTCGACCACTTGTATGCCTCGCCGGTATTGACGGACCACTTTGTCAGTCGTGGCATGTCGGGGCGGGACATTGTGGTGGTCAGCCCCGATGAGGGCAGCATCAAACGCGCCGTCGGTCATGCCAAACGCCTGGATGGTTCCCTGGCCATCGTCGACAAACGACGCAGCAGTGCCTTAGAAGTCCGCCAAAAGACGATCATCGGCGAGCCCGTGAAAGGCAAGACCGTGCTGATGTTTGACGACATGATCAGCACCGCGGGATCGATCTGCGGAGCCGCGAACCTAGTTCACGAAGCGGGAGCCAAGGAGATTCACATCGCCTGCACGCACGGCGTGCTCTGCGGCCCAGCCATCGCGCGTCTGCGGGACGCGCCCATCGATTCGATCACGATCACCGACACAATCCCCATTCCACCCGAGAAACAGCTCCCCAACTTGGTCCAATTAACCGTTGCCCCTCTGCTGGCCGAAGCAATCAAACGCATCCACCACGATCAATCGATCAGCGAACTGTTCCGGGAACGATAGACCTCACCCCAATTCGCCGGCGAGAAGAAAAGCCACTGCAGGGGCGCAAGCTCAATCACTGACGATGATGACTTCACTCTCACGCAAGCGTTAGGGTGATCGATGTCATTTGTTGTTCTTGCGTTTCTTAGCCTCAGCCCGAAGCGCCAGCGAGAGGGAACGTTAACCAATCCAAAGCCCATTAATCGGCTCTCGTTCATCCACTGTCTTTCCATTTTTAGCTCCAGAACAGTACCTTGAAAGCCAATCTTGTTTTGTTGCCGGGCGACGGCATCGGCCCCGAAATTGTTGAACAAGCCCACTTGGTGCTGCAGCGAACGGCAGAGTTGTTCGGGCATCAGTTCGAGTATTCGTCGCATTTGATCGGCGGCATTGCGATCGATCAGACGGGCAATCCACTACCTCCTGCCACCGTGGAAGCATGCCAGAATAGCGACGCGATCCTGCTGGGCGCCGTCGGCGGTCCCAAGTGGGACGACCCCTCGGCTAAGACGCGCCCCGAGGCGGGCCTGTTGGCCATTCGCAAGGCGTTGGGTCTGTTCGTCAACCTTCGTCCCATCAAACTTTTTGATCAGCTGGTTGACGCGTCTCCGCTACGCCGGGAGATCATCGAGGGCACGGACATCTTGTTCTTTCGCGAACTGACCGGCGGCATCTATTTCGGTCCCTCGGGGCGGGAAGGCAAAGGCGAGGACGAAACGGCTCATCAGTCGATGGTTTACTCTGCTCGGGAAGTGAAACGGATCGTCCGCCTGGCCGCGCAGGCAGCCCGCGACCGAGACAACCGCTTGACCAGTGTCGACAAGGCCAATGTCTTGGAACCCAGTCGGCTCTGGCGACAAGCAGCCGCAGAAGTGATGGCGGCAGAGTTCCCGGACGTCCAATACGACGTGGTCTTGGTGGACGCGATGGCCATGCACTTGATCAATCGCCCCAAGGACTTTGACGTCGTCGTAACGGGGAACATGTTTGGCGACATCCTGACCGACGAAGCCTCGATGTTGCCCGGTTCGCTGGGAATGTTGCCCAGCGCATCACTTGGCGACGGAGGCCCCGGATTGTACGAACCGATTCACGGATCGGCCCCCGACATCGCAGGCCAAGATATCGCCAATCCGCTGGCGACAATCTTGGCTTCCGCGATGATGTTGCGTCACTCGTTGAAGATGGCCGCAGAAGCGGAAGCGATCGAGACGGCTGTTGCCTCAGTCCTGAAGGATGGGCTTCGCACCGGAGACATCGCACGGGGCGGAGAGTCGATCGGCACGGCGGCCATGGGCGACGCCGTCGTCAGTCGGGTGTCTCGTTAGATCTGGACGCCCCCCGGCCCTTCCACCCGGTTCGATTCGCTGAACATGCCCACCGATCCCATCACCAGCGATCCCGCCCCCAGCGATCCCATCACCGGCGATCCCCTCCCGGTGCCCGGTATGCCGGACGCCAAGATCACGGCGCTGCTCAGCCAGGGGACCTACGTTCTCTTGGCGGTGATCCTGAGCGCACTGGCGATCGCCACGCTGGTCGGGCTAATCCTATCGCGTCGCCAGAGTCAAAGCATTGAATCGGCGCTGGTCTTGCGGTTCAATCGCAAGCTACGCGTGTGGTGGACGATGGCAGCCATCCTGTTGATCGGATTCCTGCTGCACCGCGTCGGCGTGGTCGTCATCTTTTTCCTGGTGTCGTTCTGGGCGCTGCGCGAATTCATCTCGATGACTCCCACGCGGCGCGGTGATCACCGCACGCTGTTTTGGATCTTCTTCATTTTCACGCCGCTGCAGTACATCTTGATCGGGCTGGGTGGCCGGTCTTACGACTACTTCAGCATCATGATTCCGGTGTATGCCAGCCTGTTCATTCCGGCTAGAGCAGCGATCAGCGGTGACTTCAAACGTTTCTTGGAACG
This sequence comes from Planctomycetota bacterium, assembly GCA_039196805.1. GTDB lineage: Bacteria > Planctomycetota > Planctomycetia > Pirellulales > Pirellulaceae > JBCCUO01. Next base: position 5,743 of record JBCCUO010000106.1, read on the forward strand.
CAGCGCAAAAATCCAGTTCGGGCTACTGATCTGCGTCTACGCGCTCAGTCACGCACCAGCGCTGCTGGATCTCTCCCTGGTGCGCACCAATGGGATGGTATGGAAAGGCAGCAACGCGAGTCTGTTGGTCTTTTTTGTCTTGATCGCTCAGTTGTCGCTGGTCTTTGAGCGCAGTTGGGGCAAGCTGGCGGGGCGACATGTGATCGCGGAGAAGATCAACGGCTCGCGCACCTGGGAGGGAGTCATCGGGTCGATGGTGACGACGGGCCTGGTCGCTGCCGCCCTGTTTTGGGCAACTCCGTTCTATCCTTGGGAAGCGGGTTTGATGGGTGCTGTCGTGACCGTCATGGCCAGTGCGGGAACACTGACGATGAGTGCCATCAAACGCGACCGAGGGGTCAACGACACCGGCACGTTGGTTCAAGGTCACGCCGGAGTGCTGGACCAAATCGACAACATCTGCTTTGCCGCCCCGATCTTCTATCACGTCACTCGATTCTTCTTCACCTGACATGACGCTGCCCCTGTTCGATACCCACGCGCACCTGAACGTCAAAGACTTTGACGGCCAAGTCGAGGCGGTCGTCCAGCGAGCCAAGGAACTGGGCTTGGTTGGGATCGCGGTGATCGGGATCGACGTCGCAACCAGTCAAAAGGCTTGTGATCTTGCGGCTCAGTTCCCTGGCTTCCTGTACGCCGTCGTTGGGATCCAACCCAACAGTGCCGGACAGGCATCGCCGTCCGACTGGCACCGGATCGAAGAGATGGCCGGCCTTCCAGGGGTTCGCGCGATCGGTGAAACGGGACTGGATTGCTACTGGGACGATACGCCCATCGATGTCCAGCACGACTACTTTGACCGCCACCTGTCACTCTGCCGTCAATCTGGTCTTCCCATGGTGATCCACATGCGCGAAAGCGGGTCCCTGATCGTCAATCAACTCCGTCGGCAAACTTCGGTCCCCAGCGGTGTCATGCACTCCTTCACCGGCGATCAGGAACTGGCCGACCAGTGCTTGGAACTGGGGCTCTCGATCAGCTTTGCCGGGATGGTTACGTTCAAAAAGAGCGATGAGCTTCGGGAGGTCGCGAGACAGATTCCCGAAGACCGTCTTTTGGTGGAAACCGACAGCCCCTATTTGAGCCCCGAGCCGCTGCGCGGCAAACGCCCCAACGAACCGGCTCGGGTCGAGCATACGCTCCGTTGTTTGGCGGACGTTCGCGGCGTATCCGCCCAACACTTGGCAAACGTCACGACCGAAAACGCCAAGCGTTTCTTCCAGTTGCCCTGAGTCGGCTTTGAGCGATTTCGCGATCCTCCTGAGGTTGGAATCCGTAGACTGATACTGGTAGCCGAATGCACCGGAGGCTCCGCCTCGACACAGCCCCCCCAAGAAGCCAAGTGGATGCCTACCCGCCAACTGTCAAAGCCGTCCCTTGGGGTCGCCACCATCTTCCTTGCTTTCGCGGTCGCTCTAACGGGGTGTGACAGAAAGTCTGGTGACTCCACAACGGTGAAGAACTCGCCGGATCGGTCGACCGATGCCAACCACGTGACGGTTGGTGAAGACCAGCCGAAGGCGACGGAAAAGCAACCGTCGATCGAGTCTTTGTTGCAGGAAGCGCAGTCGCTGGCACAGTCCGGCCAACTGTCCGCCGCCAAATCGACTCTGCGTCGGCTGCTGATTCGGCAACCCGATTCGGCTCCGGCGCTTTTTTTAGCGGCGAACCTGGAGGCTTCTCAGGAGAATTGGTCGGCCGCCGTGAATCTTTTGGCAGGGATCCCAGTGGACCATCCCGAAGCCGGTTTGGCCGCGCTTGGCCAGTCAGCTGACTGGTTGACGCGGGACGGGAAATTCGACCAGGCGGAGCGAAAGCTTGAGCAGCTGATCCAGCTTGCTCCCGGTGCCAATCTGGCTCGCCGACGATTGGCTAACTTGCTGAACCGGCAAGGCAAACGAGAAGCGGCCTCGAAGCAGGTTCGCGCCCTGGTCCGCTTGGGCGATGTCGTTGAAAGCGAGCTTCATTCGCTACTGTCAGTTGCTGACGCGTTCTACGATGGGACTCGCAAACAACAAACGGGCAGCGAAGCGCCGATCGGTCCACTCGGCAAATCCCGAGTGGCATTTGCCGAGAGTCGCTTAGAAGAAGCGATTCGGATCTTGGACCAAGTGGAACAACCACTCACTGCACCGGAGTCCGCGTTCTTGGGCCGCGTGTTGGCTGAGACGCAGCAATCCGATCGGCTTCCCGCTTGGTTAACAGGGTGTCCCCAAGGGGTAGAAAACCACGGAGACTTCTGGACGGCGTTGGGCACTTGGATGTCCTGGCAATCAGACGACGAGCGGGCCGTCGCGTTTCTGTGCGAAGCGATCGTTCGTGTTCCGACGGACCGAATCGCCATCAATCGATTGGATTCGTCCCTTCGCCGCCTAGGGGAAACACGACAAGCAGACGTCGCCAAACAGCGAAGCGAGTTGCTCCTTCGCACGCACGAGTTGGGCACGACGATCGGATTGGTGGAAAAAGCATCTCCAGACGATTGCGTCCAGATGGCAGAGCTGATGGAGCAGCTACGTCGACCTTTTGAAGCCCTGATGTGGCGGGCAATCGCAGCCAC
>JBCCUO010000107.1:0-8335 GCA_039196805.1 Planctomycetota bacterium
CTGGCCCGGATCGGGATCCAGGAAGTTGCTGCGAACGTGGACTCGGTCGGCTTCGAAACCTCCTTCGACATGCACCTGCCGAGCGAATTCCGTCGGCGCGATGAAGGCATCGACATACCGCTGCTGAACTTTCTTCAGCCGGTGGAATACCTGCATGGCGGCGACCACGGTGCTCGCCCCCACGCTGCCTCGATAGCAACGATGACGGATTGCTGACCACGGCAAGACCGACGTCATGCACGCGGTGCACACCTTTCCGTCGCGATACAGAAAGGCATTGGCGCAAAAGGATCGGTAGTTTCGAAGTGCCTGGACAACGGGAATTCCCTGTCTCTTGGCGGTAGCAAGAATCGAAACGGAGATCTGAGGGAAGAGATTGTTGGCATGTACCAAATCGGGCTGATGTTCGGTCAAGAGTGAACGGAACTGACGCTCGATCGATCGATTCCAAAGCGTATTAGTTGCCAAGCTAATGCGGCTCTGACTTTCTAGTTGGCGATTATCGCGAATGAACGGAATCACCTCGTGACCACGCTCACGCAACAGCTTCACGTCTCTCTCAAACGAGATGTCTTCGCCACCCCGGTGTTGGTAGTAGTTGTGGCAATAGACAATCGTCAGGTGATCACGCGTTTGCTTGACCGATGATCGGGCTGCGTCGTCCATGTCACCTTGCCTTTCTGGGAGTTGCCGGTGGGCTGCCCTGAGCCCGCCGATCGGGCAACGACGCCAGCAGACCTAGAAGCGTGAAGAAGACTACTGACTCAGGCCGGATAGGCCCTAAGAACGTCACGCATCCCTGCGACCATCCCGCGTACCACAGCGTCAGAATCGCGATCATCGCGGGGAGTTTCGGAGGGATTGTCCCGGATGATGCCCGCTGTCCGAAGGTCCATCCGGTAGGTGACTGCCAAAGTTGTCTGATCAATGTCGCGACGTAACGCCATCCCGACCACACGAAGATCGCCAGTCCGATGACGCCGGTGGAAACCAAGACCTGAAGCATCAGGTTGTGGGCGTCGTGATTGGCTGGCCCGTCCCAAACGTCCAGGCGGCCATTGGATGATGTCACGAAGTATCCGTGTCCCACCACCGGAGACGACTCGACCTGCTGCCACACGGCGGTCCACATTTCGACACGCCCCGAAGCGTTCTGAAGTTGCTCGATCGACTGCCCTCGTTTGACGTACCCAGTGGTGCCTTGGATTCCGCTGGACAGGAGATCGAAACCGGGGTCGACAATCATCAAAGTCAACGCCAACCCGCCAATGCAAAATAACAGCCAGCCCCGCGTGGACGACCTCAAGAACAAGACGAGCGAAACGCCCACCGTCACGATCGCCATCAGCAAGGCCGATCGGCTCGCAGAAGCCAGTAGCACACCGCCATGAATGACAAGCGAAGCAAACAAGAACCATCGTGGAACACGGAATCCAGTGATCAGGCAGTGAACACCCAGCGCAATTCCCAATGATGATGTGGCGCCGGCCGCGGTGGGATGAACCAGTCCATCGCTTCCGTCCAGCGAGACTGAACGATCCAGTCCCGAGAATTCAGGTGAAATGAGAAATGCAGTCAAGACTGCTGAGGAATACAAACCAAGGACGATCAACAGCGTTCGGAGCAGACGCGTCGCCCGCTCAGTTGAGTCCTCTGCCAATGGGCTGCAGCGGATCGCTATCGCTTGGGCATAGAGTATGAGCGCGGCCAAGCCTAGCCACTGCCCAAGCGACACGGTGGTCAGTGGGGACCAAGCAATGGAAACTCCAGCCCAGGCCAAGTAGGCAAACCAAGGGACCAACGTTTGCGTAACCAAGTGGGCGTGCCGACCGCTTTCAAACGTTGGGCGATGCCTTCGAGTCCAACGCAACCACACGAACGAGAACCACAGCAACACGGCGACGCGAATCCCAAACTTGGCGACCGCGATCGGGTCCAGACCGCCACTGGACTCGGGACTTTCCCGGCCAGGCAATGAGAAGCTGACCAAGGCCATCGACGAAGCGGCTAAAGTCAGGTCGCCTCCACTCCGGATCGACCGACGAAGTCGACCCAACCAACTGACTGACGGCGACGTCGCGCGAGTGTCGGTAGTAGCGGGGGGCCAAGCGATGGTTTGCGTCATCTCGAATCGCCCCCTGATTGACCAGCCGAATCGACGGCCTTGATGGGTTGCCCTACGACGGAGGCCAGTGCAGTGCCGGATGCTGGTGCCGCCACGTTTGCTAGACTTCGGAAGTGTCGAAGCAATACAAACCATCGCGCGATGCCGCCCACGATTCCGCCGGCGACCAATCCGCACGCGGCACCGATTTCGCCCACCTCACGCAAGAGAATCACCGTCGTTAGCACCGTCACGGAGAGACTGGTCAACGTTGCCCACAGATTGACTGTTGGTCGTCCAAGCTGAGTCAATCCTTTCGCTGCCGGGATGGACAAATTCACCGCCGTCGCGGCTAGGGTCAGCAGCACCAGCACGCCAAAGAAGCCTGCGTATTCCGCACCGTAAAGCCTGTCCAAAGCCCAACGTCCCAACGTCATTATGAAGACCAACATGATCATCATCATGGCTGCGAACGTGGTCGTCGCGACGAACACGCGATACCGCAAGTTTCGCCACGAATGCTGAGCCACACTGCGTGCCAACGCCGGACTGAGCACGTTGCCCAGTCCTTCGATCGCGGGCGATGCAATCTGCACAAGCGCCCAGCACGCCGCGTAGATGCCAGCCAGTTTTGCCGAGTGCGCCACGGCCATGATCCAAGGCATGACGAACGCCTGAATGGTGCTGGCAATCTGAGTCAATCCGACCCAGCGGCCGATCGGCCAAAGTTGCATCAGATTGGATTTCCAGGCGTTGTCGGCAAACTGGTAGTGATTCCGTTGCACGAACCATCCCACCGTTGCGGCGACGGACCAAACCACTCCGCTGACGGTCAGAGCGGAGGCCGCATCCAGTTGCCCGTTGATCGCCATCGTCATCAGCGCGCCAATTTGAATCACCAAGATGGCAGCGTCCTGAATCGTGGCGTGTCGGACTCGAAACTCTGCGATCGCAAGTCGGCGCCCAAAGTCGCGCAGCAGCCCAGCGGGTAGCGATACCGCCAACGCTAATGACATCGACATTGGAATCCAAAGACCGGCCATCAAAGCAACGCAAGCCAGACTGATGCCAAACAGAAGCATGGCCATCAGCATCGCAGCCCTCAAGGATCGGTTGGTCTCTGCCGAAACGTTTCCCTGCAGGACGACATACGGACTGATCAAGCCCGCCCGCACCATGCTGATGGCAAGCATCACCAAGGAAAAAGCAAGTGCGTACGCACCGAGTTGTTCCGGGCCGCAGTATCGCCCGATCAGAACCGCGGAAAGGAAGTTGGTTCCACTGAAGAGGCCTTGATCCAAAACCGCCAGCATCCCCAGCACGCCGACGCCGCGCCCGCCACCGAATTTGTCCTCCGTGGCACCTCGACTAGCCTTTGATCCGGGAACGCGACTGCGTGGAACACCCACTGACGGCGCGGGAGCCGTGCCGGTTGTCATCAAAACGTTGCCGGCTCGGTGGTTTCGGTCGCAAGAGTGGCCTCGCTTACCAGGCGACTGCCCCGATCCGCTGGCAGCGGTTGCTCTGAATCAGAACGAACCAGACGGGTTGCCGGCTCGCTTGTTCGCGCTCCGGATTCCCTCGCAATCGCGATCGGAATGTCGACCGAAACCGTGGCCGATTCGCGAATCACGACCCAGCCAACGGTCATCAACAGCGTCCCCAACACGCCGACCAGAGCACAAAGCTTTTTGTTGGGGCTGATAGGACGCTTTTCCAGGCTGGCGGGCTGGATCACGTTGATGTTGCTGATTTGTTGGTTCTCCAACTCGGTCGCCAACCTCGCCTGTTCGCGCTTTTCGTAGTGCTCCCGATAGCGACTTTCTAAGACGTCGACCTGCCGTTGAATCGCCGCAAGCTCGGCCTCATTCTGATTGAAGGTGGCTAGCTCTTTGTTCAGCTGACGCAGTTGTCGATCGATTTCGTCACGCTGCGCCTCGAGAGCTTTCTGGTTGGCCGTTTCGGCGAACAACTGTTCTCGGATCGAAAGGTGGATCGGGTTGACGCCCTGAACGACTTCGGAGGCATCATCACGCTCGGACTGATAGACCTGTCGAACCTCTTTCAGCTGTTGAAGGACGCCCAGATAGACAGGGTTATCCTTCGTGTACTTGGTGGACAGATCGCGTTCCTGGATCTCCAAGGCGTACAACCGATCACGCATTCGGTCGCGAGCTTCATTGGAATCAACTGTCGTTTCACTAGTGACCATCGTTTGGTCGGTTTGATCCAGCTGAGCCCGCAAGGCATCCACTTTGGCGATTGACGCCGCCAGACTGGAGTTGGTTTGCAGCTCTGAATTCTTCGCCAACTCAATTTGGTGTTCCAAAATCTCTTGCTGACCAACGACAGTGACCAAACCGAACTTGGACTTCTTGTCCTGAAGCTGAGCTCGCTGCAACTTCAGGGAACTCAGGAGTTCCTGCTCTTCGGTGTTGAAGAAACCAAGGGATCCCTCGGTGGAGTTCATCCGCGCGTGTTCTTTGCGATAAATTGCGATCCATGTTTGAGTGACGGCCTGGGCCAACTCCGGTGACTTTGATTGATACCGGACGTCAATCACGCTTGACTCACGCTGGGCATCAATGTCCAACCCGTCATCCAATTCCATCACCGCACGCTCTCGATCGTCGATCGGGTCGATGCTGGATATCCAGCTTCCGACGCGGTGCTTGATTGATCCAAGCAGGCTGCCCTTGCTCGAACCTGCTTCCAGGGAGCCGCGCAGGATGGCTTCTTGACCGACTTGATCGACGACCTGCTCGAGGATGCTGCGGCTTCGCATGGCCTGCAGTGCCGTGTTGACTTCACTGTCGCGTGTTCGATACAGCGACGCGGTTTCGCCTGTCGTGGTGATCGTGGGATCGAGCGAGACGCTTTCGCGACCCAATCTCAGCAACAGCTTGGCCTGCGAATGGTACGAACGAGGCGCGAATAAAATGACCAAAGCGGTCGCCGACAGTCCGCCGATCACAATGGCCAGGCAGGGAATCAGGTGTCGACGGATACGTGCAAACAGCTGGTTTTGACGCATGCAATGGCTGCCTTGAAATCAAGAACGGGGCCGTCAGCGCGGCCCGCTGCTGGTCACAAAGTAGTTGGTCGCCAACGCCGATTCCTTCCACTCCATGCGTCGCTCGTAGAATCTTGGCAATTGTCCCTCCATCGCAGCAGCATACCAGAATCATTCCGTACGACCCGAATTGATCGCGAAACTAGCTCGATGCCAGAATTGAGACGTGTAAGGATGTTGACGGGGGCTGCGTTCGGTCGATTCGGGCGTGCTAGCTGGTTTCCAAATTCACCACGCCATCCCAAGCCAGTGGGGGAACGCGATTGTGCCGCAGGATGAGCCCTAGCAGGACGTCCTTGGCGCGATCCCAGGCCGGCAGCGCATGAAGTTCCTCGTAGGCGGCATCCCAATCACCCGACTCCAAACACCGCAACGCCAACTCATAGCTCGCGACCTGCTGCCCTGATAGTGCTTGAGTTTGAAAGGGGGGGATTAACTGATGGACGTCAATGGCGTTCTGCATACCCTTTAGACGCACCTTGGCCAATCGTCGAAGTTGACCCCCGATGGCGTGGGATGCGGTGCTGAGTCGATCGGCCGTGGTGTCATCCACAATGATCTCGGCACCAAACGATTTGGTGATTCCTTCCAGCCGGCTGGCCACATTGACGACCGGACCAAAGGCGGTGACTTTGACTTGGTCGGTCGTTCCGATGCGTCCCGCCACGGCGCGACCGCTGGCGATTCCGATGCCACAGCGAAATCCGCCCGGACCCATGTCTTGCGCGTAGCGATTGAAAATCTGAATCGCCGCTTCCGCAGCCCGCTCGGATGCATCCTCTTGCTGCAGAGGCCAGCCCCAGAAACCCATTGCTGAATCGCCGTGAAAATCACCGATGACGCCGTCGGTGGCCAGGATGTGCTGCGTCATCACACCCAACGCGTCGCTAACACGTTGCAGCAAGGAAAGCAATTCGGCCGAGTCGCGTTCGCTGACCCGCGAAAAGCCCCGCAAGTCGCAGAATAGAACCGACAGATCCGCCTCTTTTGGTTCCAGCACCTCATCGACGTCCCGCGTGGCAAGCGCGTCCATCACCACTGGTGCAAAGAAGTGCCTCATCGCCGATTGGCGACGTTCCAGTCGTCGCGCGTTCTGCAGATTGGCGACTGTGGTGGCGACCAGCTCGGCGAACTTGACGTCGTCTTCTAGGTTGTCCGGAGCGGCCTGCAGCGATTGCCCCAAATCGCCTCCAGCGTCGGATGCCAACTGACCGGTTACATAGAGCGCCCAGCCGGGACACGCCTCGCTACGAAGTGGCACGCAGAACGCCCAGTCTACTTCTTCGCTGGCCGTGTATGCCGAGACGTCACGCACGCTGGGTGACCAGAGGTGCAAAATGGCTTCGCGCGACTCGTTGACCGAACGCGCCAGACGGGCGCTGACCGACGGGTCGTGGCGTCCCGCGACACGACTGTCGTAGTGCAAGATTTCGACGTTTCCGTCGGCGGTTGTACGCACGACGGCAACTGCTGACGCGGCGGACGTCGCTTGCAGCAGAACGGTCGTCACGCGAACCAGCAGTTCCTCGTCGCTGGTACTGCCCGTGATCAGATCGGGCAAGCAACTCAGCACTTCGATCCGCGAAGAGGCATCGCGATAGTTGCGACGTTTCAGCTTCGCCGGGTCATAGGCATGTTCAGTGACTTCGCCTGCCGGATCGTCAGACGCACCAGGCCGATTGACCAACATGAAGGTCGTGTGCCCAATCACGAAATGGTCGCCGGGAACCAAGACAAAACGGACAGCGCTTTGTCCCCGGTGAAATACAGGGTTTCGCGCGCTGGGCATGCGGCTGACTTCCACCCGGTCGCCATCCTTGCGAACCAAGCGGACGTGACATCGCGAGATCATCGCGTCCCAATCAACGATCCAGTCTGCTTCGCTACGGCCGATCGTAATCTCGGTGCCGATGGCGGACTCGGGCAACTCACGTCGCCATCGTTGGCCACTGCTGGGGCCCTGGGCAATCAGATCAGGCATGACAATGAATATCGACGGCGGCGCTGATGGTCGCAATGGCCACGTGTCGCAGCCAGCTGGGAAACCGTGAAACTCAGTTGGCGTGCCCTGTCGGTCGCGCGGCAAGAAATGGTCTGGACGCCAATGGCCGCAAAAGATGAAAAGCACGTCCACCCGCCTGCATCACTGTGGACCCGATTCGATGAGCGACACCTCCTTTTCGCGCTGGACTCCGATCCGAGAAACCTGTGTTGCCTTCCGCGAGATATCGATCGTCGTTGGGATCTTGCTGCTGCTATTCACGCCCAGCACCGTCAAACGCATTTTGGAACGCGCCGGGATTCGTTCGGTCGCCGGAATTGAGTTCGACGTCGAAGAGCTGAGTCAGGTGGAGGAGGAAACGCAGCAAGCAAAGACGCTGTTGGTGGAACTGGAACAGAAGCTGGAAGCACTGGCGGCGGAGATCGAACTGACTCCGACCGAGATCGAAGCGATCACGGGCGTCAGCGGCATCGAATCGATCCAGCGGCAGAAGGTCAGCAATCTGATGGACGAGCTTCTCCGCGGTGCCGTGATGGCGACTGAAAAAGTGGAGAACGTTCGCGAGCACGCGCACGAGATGAAAGAGAGCTGCGCGGTCCTGCCCGATGTCGGCGACTCGATCGCGAGCCGCTAGCAGCCGCACCCGCCGCCCCCGCAACAACCATCGCTTGAGCCCGAACCGCTGCCCTTGATGCCGGCGATCGGCAGCCCGGTGCTGAGAACGCGCTCTACGGGTGTTTTGGCGTCCGTCTCGCCTGCCTCACGCTCGGCCCGATCGCACAGTTCTCCCCACGTCTCGATCGAGTCGGTCATCGAATGGAAGACTTCGACCGTCTCCCCGTTGCTAGGACAGAAGTAATCGTAGTGTGGCATGTCAGAATCTCGCGTTACGAACTCAGTGCGCTCATTCGGCATCGTGAAGGGTGAAGGGTCGAAATCGCACGTCAAACAAGATAGCAGATACGAAGTCGATTCCAGCCCTCCTTCTTCATCGTACTCGCACTCACCATTGGGGTACTTGTACTCGACGACTGGATTGTATTTCGCTAGTCGTTCCTTGCCAGCATCGCCCAGACTCCAACCCCATGCGTCAATTTTGAAGTTGCGCACATAGTTAACCGAAAAGGGTTTGCGTGGCAAATCACGGCAATCTGAA